>CANNEW010000067.1 GCA_947503685.1 Comamonadaceae bacterium
CCTGCAGGGCCGGCACCAGTTCGGTGGCCGCATGGGCGCCCTGCACACTGGCCGGCGCGATCAGCACCGGTATATGGGGCACGCGCCTTTGCAATGCGCTCACCACATCATGCAAAGCGGCTGCGCCCAGGGAGGTCACCACGCCGATGCCGCGCACCCGCTTTGGTAGCGGCTTTTTGCGCTCGGCCTCAAACAGGCCCTCGGCCTGCAAGCGCGCTTTGAGCAGCACAAACTGCTCATACAAATTGCCCTCGCCCGCCTGCGCCATGGCTTCTACCACCAGTTGCAGCTCGCCCCGTGGCTCATACACGCCCAGGCGGCCGGAGACCTCGACGCGCTGTCCCTCGCGCGGCACAAAAGCCAACCCCGAGGCAGCCCGCTTGAACATGGCGCAGCGCAATTCCCCGCCGCTGTCTTTGAGCGTGAAATAGCAATGCCCGCTGGCGGCGCGCACAAAACCACTGATTTCTCCCGCCACACGTACCGGGTTAAAGCGCGCCTCCAGGGCGTCGGCAATCGCATGGCATAAGGCGCCTACCGACCAGACCTGGGGCGCAGCACGGCGGACGGACAAAGCTTCTGACATGAAGGTTATTGGAAGTGGTTGTGCGCCGCTGAAGGTCGCGAAAAGAAGAGAGAGATCTGACCGCGCCATATTAAATTAAAACTAAGCCCACTCTGGCATGTTCAAAAGGCGCAGCCTGCTGCGCCAAGATAGTGAAAGCAGCCAAAGCGGGTACGACCTGCAAGGTAAACTGAAAGCAGCCGCTAGCGCAGTCGCCAAGACCTGGGCACTGCTGACCCCAATTTATGGAAACCGCCATCCAGTGCCCATCATCAGCGCCTACGCCTTAAGCTCTCACCCCTTGACAATTGCGCTGTTGGACAAGGTGTGCCCAGGCGACATCAGCCTACTTGCTTTTGCGCCACAAGCGCCGCAGGGTGCGCTCCGGCGCTGACGCCATGCGCAGCCTGGCAACCCAGCTTTTGCTCCGCGCCTGGCAGGGGCGATCCTTAGGGGTGTGGCCGCTGCTGCCTGTCGCCTGGCTCTATCAGCTGATCTTGCAATTGCGCCGAGCTATTTTTGCGCTGGCTTGGCGACGGGTCGAGCGGCCTGCCGTCTGCGTCGTGGTGGTGGGTAATGTGGTGGTTGGTGGAGCTGGTAAAACGCCCACCGTACTTTCCGTGGTGGCGCATTTGCGCGCCCAAGGCTGGGCGGTAGGTATTATTTCCAAGGGCTATGGCCGCAGCGAGTCCACGACTAACGAAGTGCTAATCGATGCGCCCGTGCAGACCGTGGGCGACGAAGCCCTGCTGCTACGCCAGCGCAGTGGCGTGCCGGTATTTGTAGGCCCGTCCCGCCAAGGCAGCCTGAAGGCGCTGCTCAGCGCCTACCCGCAGACGCGTATCGTGGTCTGCGACGACGGCTTGCAGGACTTCGGCCTGTACCGCGATGTCGAAATTTGCATGATGCACGAGGACGGCCTGGGCAATGGCTTTTTGCTGCCTGCAGGCCCCTTGCGCGAACCCTGGCCGCGCCAATCACTCGCCTGCTCTGGCGTAAACGACGCGCATCTGCTGATCGTCAGCAGCGGTGCCGCCCTGCCGGGCCAATTTGTCACCCACCGCCGCTTGGGGCCAGTCGCTAGGCAGGCCGACGGCAGCTTGTGCAACTTAATTAGCCTAAAAACCGACCCGGCCCTCAAGGCCGTAGCCGGGATTGCGCGGCCCGCTCAGTTTTTTAGTATGCTAAGGGAGGCTGGTTTGACGCTGGCGGCGCAAGAAGCCCTGCCTGACCATGCGGACTTTGCAGGCCGCGACCGTGCTTCGTTTGGCGCCTATACCTTGTTGTGCACCGAAAAAGACGCCGCCAAACTCTGGGCGATCGCACCCGAGGCCTGGGCGGTACCTTTAGAGCAAAGCCTGGAGGAAGGCTTCTATGTGGCATTGGACACGCGCATCGCAGTGGCTTGGGCCGGGCGTTTATCATTGCCGCATGGACACTAAATTAATGGCCTTGCTGGTCTGCCCGGTTACCAAAGGCCCGCTGCAATGGCATGCGCAAAGTAAGGAATTGTGGTCGCGCAGCGCCCGCCTGGCCTATGCGGTGCGGGACGGCATTCCCATCCTTTTGGAAAACGAAGCACGCGCGCTAAGCGACACCGAATTAGGCCTGTAGCCCTGATGGCCACTACCGTCCTGATTCCTGCGCGTCTGGCCTCTAGCCGCTTGTCCGAAAAACCCCTCGCTGACCTGGGCGGCGTGCCTATGGTGGTACGGGTGGCCCAGCGGGTGGCGCAAGCGCTGCCTGCGGACACCCAGGTGGTGGTGGCCTGCGACAGCCCGCGCATCCTTAGTGCCTGCGAGGCTTTCGGCGTGCAGGCATTGCTCACCCGCAGCGATCATGCATCCGGCAGTGACCGCCTGGCCGAGGCCTGCCAATTGCTGGGTTTGCCCGATGAGGATATCGTGGTCAATGTGCAAGGTGATGAGCCGCTCATCGATACCCGTTTGGTGGCAGCGGTGGCCGCCTTGCTAGACCAATACCCGCAGGCCAGCATGGGCACGGCCGCGCATGCCTTGGAATATGGCGCGGATTTTTACGACCCCAATGTGGTCAAAGTCGTGTGCGACGCGGCAGGCATGGCCATGTACTTCAGCCGCGCGCCGATTGCCTGGTGGCGCGACCGTCCCCAGGAGGGACCCAACGCCCTACCGCAACCGGCGCCCTTGCGCCACATCGGAATTTATTCTTACCGCGCCGGTTTTTTACGCAGCTTTCCAAAGCTGGCGCAGGCGCCCATGGAAATCAGCGAGGCGCTGGAGCAATTGCGCGCGCTGTGGCACGGCTACAAAATCGCAGTCCACCTGAGCGACAGCGTACCGGGCCCGGGTGTGGATACGCCGCAAGACCTGGAACGCGTGCGGCGCCTGCTTGCGCAGGACTAATGCTTGCGGGGCTGTAAGGCAATTTAAGGAATACGCGTGCTATTCTCGACGCTATACCCATAAGGCAGCCGGGCACCGCTAGTAGGCCGCCCGGCCATGAAGAGACACTGATTTGCGAGGTTAGCCATGCGATTGATTCTGTTAGGTGCGCCAGGCGCAGGCAAAGGGACCCAGGCCACATTCATCTGCCAAAAATATGCCATTCCCCAAATCTCCACGGGAGATATGTTGCGTGCCGCCGTGAAAGCCGGTACTGCGCTGGGACTGCAAGCCAAGGCCATCATGGACGCTGGCGGTTTGGTTAGCGATGAACTCATCATCGGCCTGGTCCAAGACCGCTTAACCCAAGCGGACTGCGTCAAAGGCTTTTTGTTTGACGGTTTTCCGCGCACGATTCCGCAAGCCGACGCCATGAAAGCCGCTGGGGTGGCGCTGGACTATGTAGTGGAAATCGACGTGCCCTTTGATGCGATCATTGAACGCATGAGTGGCCGGCGCTCGCATCCCGCATCGGGACGCACCTACCATGTGAGCTTCAACCCACCCAAGGTCTCCGGCCAAGACGACATCACCGGCGAGGCTTTGATTCAGCGCGAAGACGACAAAGAGGAAACCGTGAAGAAGCGCCTGAACGTCTATAGCGCGCAAACCCGCCCGTTGGTGAAGTATTACTCCGATTGGGCGGCACACGACGCGGCCAAAGCCCCAAGGTACCGCGCCGTCAACGGTAAGGGTTCTGTGGAGTCGATCCGTGACAGCCTTTTTGCGGCGCTGCAAAGCTGAGCGGCAAGCGGCAAGCACAAAAAAGGATGCGCAAGGCATCCTTTTTCTTTTAAGGGGAGCCCGGATCCTTCAATAGGCCTGGCCTAACTGGTCGAGAATCGCCGGGTTTTCTAGGGTGGAGACGTCCTGGGTAATCGTCTCACCCTTGGCCAGCGAGCGCAGCAGGCGGCGCATGATTTTTCCGGAGCGCGTCTTGGGCAGGTTCTCGCCAAAGCGGATCTCTTTGGGTTTGGCAATCGGGCCAATTTCTTTAGCAACCCAGTCGCGCAACTCCTTGGCGATTAGCTTGGCCTCTTCGGGGCTGGGACGCGAGCGCTTGAGTACCACAAAGGCGCAGATGGCCTCGCCAGTCAAGTCATCTGGGCGGCCCACCACGGCCGCTTCAGCGACCAGATCGGTTTTGGACACCAAGGCCGATTCGATTTCCATGGTGCCCATGCGGTGGCCGGACACATTCAGTACGTCATCAATACGTCCGGTGATGCGGAAATAGCCCCGATCCAGGCTGCGAACCGCACCGTCGCCCGCGAGGTACAACTTGCCGCCCATCTCTTCAGGGAAATAGCTCTTCTTAAAGCGCTCCGGGTCGTTCCAAATGGTGCGGATCATGGAAGGCCAGGGACGCGTGACCACCAATATGCCGCCGGTGCCATTAGGAATGGGTTTGCCCACTTCATCGACGATGGCCGCCATGATGCCGGGCAAAGGCAGGGTGCAGCTGCCGGGCACTAGCGGCGTGGCGCCGGGCAGCGGAGTCATCATGTGACCCCCGGTTTCGGTTTGCCAGAAGGTGTCGACGATGGGGCATTTCTCGCGGCCCACGTGGCGGTAGTACCACATCCAGGCCTCGGGGTTGATGGGCTCGCCTACCGAACCGAGGATGCGCAGGCTGCTCAGGTCCGAGCGGTCGGGATGCACCGCCGGGTCACTTTCGGCGGCCTTGATGAGGGAGCGGATAGCGGTGGGGGCGGTGTAAAAAATCGTGCATTGGTGGCGCTCAATCATTTGCCAGAAGCGCCCGGCGTTGGGAAAAGTGGGCACACCTTCGAAAATGATTTGCGTAGCGCCTGCGGCCAGGGGCCCATAGGCCACGTATGTGTGGCCGGTGATCCAACCGATGTCGGCAGTACACCAAAACACATCGTCGGCGCGCAGGTCAAAGGTCCAGTCCATGGTCAGCTTGGCCCACAGCAGGTAGCCGCCGGTGGAATGCTGCACGCCCTTGGGTTTTCCGGTAGAGCCGGAGGTGTACAAGATAAACAGCGGGTGCTCAGCGCCCACGGCCACCGGCGCACATACGCTGCTTTGACCGGCCAAGGCGTCGCTAAAAGTTTTGTCGCGGCCTGCCACCATATTGCATGCAGTGGCGGTGCGCTGGTAAACAAACACGGTTTTGATCGACTCGCAGCCGCCCATGGCCAGGCCTTCGTCCACCATGGTTTTGAGTGGCAGTTCTTTGCCGCCGCGCATTTGGTAATTAGCAGTAATGACGGCGACCGCGCCAGCGTCGATGATGCGTTCTTGCAAAGCTTTGGCGGAAAAGCCGCCAAAAACCACGCTGTGCGTGGCGCCGATGCGCGCGCAGGCTTGCATGGCAATAACGCCTTCGAGCGTCATGGGCATGTAGACCAGCACACGGCCGCCTTTTTGGATGCCTGCGGCCCTCAGTGCGTTGGCAAACTGGCTGACGCGCGCCAGCAGTTCTTTGTACGTCGTTTTGGTGACCGTACCGTCGTCAGCCTCGAAAATCACCGCAGTTTTGTTTTCCACGGGCGTACCCATGTGACGGTCCAGGCAATTGGCCGAGGCATTGAGTTCGCCGTCGTCAAACCATTGGTAAAACGGTGCATTCGATTCATCCAGCACGCGGCTGAAAGGCTTGGACCAGCTCAGGTTCTCACGTGCCAACTGCGCCCAAAAACCCTGGTAGTCCTTTTCGGCGGCATCACACAAGGCCTGGTAAGCCGGCATGCCGGCAATGCGGGCGCCTTTTTGGCTCGCCTCACTGGGGTGAAAAACTCGGTTTTCAACCAGTACGGACTCGATAGCGGATGTCGACGAACTCATAGAACCTGTCTCCTTGTAGTATTCGAAAAACTGGGGCAATCTTCCAGGGTGGCACTTACATTGCACTGACTTGGAGCCCAGACAGCGCAGATTTTGACGCCAAATCTGCGCCGGGACAAGCTGGCGGCACAGTGAGTCTGAAAACGCCAGAGGCTAAACTCAGAGCCTATCTGCCAGCCTTACACCATGACTACCATTACCCAAAACGACCTCGTTGAATCGGTCGCAGCCGCCCTGCAGTACATCAGCTACTACCACCCTGCGGATTACATCGCCCACCTGGCCCGCGCCTATGAGCGCGAGCAAAGCCCCGCCGCTAAAGACGCGATGGCCCAGATTTTGACTAACAGCAAAATGAGCGCCACCGGCCACCGGCCGATCTGCCAAGACACCGGCATCGTCAATGTCTTTTTGAAAGTGGGTATGGAAGTGCGTTTTGCCGGCTTTAGCGGTTCTTTGGACGACGCCGTCAACCAGGGCGTGCGCCAAGGCTATCTGCACCCGGACAACACCCTGCGCGCCAGCGTGGTGGCCGACCCCGAATTTGATCGTAAAAACACCAAGGACAACACGCCGGCGGTAATCTTCACCGAATTGGTGCCCGGCAATACCGTGGAAGTCACGGTGGCGGCCAAGGGTGGCGGCTCGGAAAATAAAAGCAAGCTGGTGATGCTCAACCCGGGCGATTCGGTGGTGGACTGGGTACTCAAAACCGTGCCCACCATGGGCGCGGGTTGGTGCCCGCCGGGGATGCTGGGCATAGGCATCGGTGGTACCGCGGAAAAAGCAATGTTGATGGCCAAAGAAAGCCTGATGGACGACATCGATATGTATGCCCTGCAGGCCAAATCGTCGGCTGGACAGGCCCTCACGCAAACCGAGGAGCTGCGCCTGGAGCTCTATGACAAGGTCAATGCGCTGGGCATTGGCGCCCAGGGCCTGGGTGGCCTGACCACGGTACTGGACGTAAAAATCAAGCTCTACCCCACCCATGCCGCCAGCAAGCCAGTGGCCATGATCCCCAATTGCGCGGCCACCCGCCATGCGCACTTTGTCCTTGATGGCAGTGGCCCGGCCTATCTGACGCCACCGTCTCTGGACCTGTGGCCCGCGGTGCAATGGACGCCGGACTATGTGAAAAGCACCCGTGTGGACCTGAACAGCTTGACGCCTGCCCAAGTGGCGGTCTGGCAGCCAGGCCAAACCTTGCTGCTCAATGGGAAGATGCTCACCGGGCGGGACGCAGCGCACAAGCGCATCCAGGGCATGCTGGCCAAGGGGGAGCCCTTGCCGGTGGACTTCACCAATCGGGTCATTTATTACGTGGGGCCGGTCGATCCGGTGCCAGGCGAAGCCGTCGGACCAGCAGGCCCGACCACCGCGACACGGATGGACGGATTTACCGAAATGATGCTGGCACAAACCGGCCTGATTGCCATGGTGGGTAAGGCCGAACGCGGCCCGCTAGCCATCGAAGCCATCAAAAAGTACCAAAGCGCCTACCTAATGGCCGTCGGCGGTGCGGCTTATCTGGTCAGCAAAGCCATAAAGCACGCCAAAGTCCTGGCCTTTGCCGACCTGGGGATGGAAGCGATTTACGAGTTTGACGTGGTGGATATGCCCGTCACCGTGGCCGTGGATGCCGGTGGCACCAGCGTCCACATCACCGGCCCGGCGCTGTGGCAACAAAAAATCGCCAGCGGCGAGTTCAAAACCATCGCCGTACAAGCGGCCTGAGGTCTGATGCCTAGCCCCGCAGCTGCCAACAGTCCTATCGGGGTCTTTGACAGTGGGATAGGCGGCCTCAGTGTGTTGGCGGCATTGCGGCGTGAGTTGCCGCAAGAGCAATTCGTTTATATTGGCGATGCTGGCCATGCTCCCTATGGCGAGCGCGACACTGCGCATGTGCTCAAGCGATCGCAACTCCTAGCCGATTACTTGTGCACCAGCCACCAGGTCAAAGCACTGGTGCTGGCCTGCAATACCGCCACCGCAGCCGCCGTGGCCAGCCTGCGCGAGCGCTACCCAAAGCTACCGATCGTCGGCATTGAACCGGCGCTCAAGCCTGCGGCAGCGCAAAGCACCAGCGGCGTGGTGGCGGTAATGGCCACCCGCAGCACGCTGGCCAGCGATAAGTTTCAAACACTGCTTGTCGCCCAGCCGCCCTCGGTGCGATTTGTCTTGCAAGCCTGTGATGGCTTGGCAGCGGCCATAGAACAAGCTGATCTCCAGGCTATCGAATCCTTGAGTCAGCGCTATGTACAGGCCTTGCGGCACAACCCGGGTGGCGGTACGCACATTGACACCGTGGTTCTGGGCTGCACGCATTACGCACTGATTAGCGACACATTGGGGAATCTTTGGGGGCCGCAGGTCCAGTTACTGGAGGCGGGACAGCCAGTCGCGCGGCGTA
This sequence comes from Comamonadaceae bacterium, assembly GCA_947503685.1. Classification (GTDB taxonomy): domain Bacteria; phylum Pseudomonadota; class Gammaproteobacteria; order Burkholderiales; family Burkholderiaceae_C; genus Allorhodoferax. The sequence continues at coordinate 8,213 of CANNEW010000067.1, forward strand.
CACGCCAGGTACTGGAAGCGGCCGATCTGCTGCAAGCTGTAAGCAAGGGCACAGCCCATGCGCCCGTATCCTCCCTGACGCGGTGCTTCAGCACCGGCGACCCGGCATTGCTGGACCAAGCGCTTCAAGATTGGCTGGTCGGCGGGCCAAGCCTGCGCGCCAGCGCCTTGTTTTTACCCTAAGATAATGCAGATGAAAGTGGCCTGTCCGACAGGAATCGAACCTGTGACCTACAGCTTAGAAGGCTGTTGCTCTATCCAACTGAGCTACGGACAGCAATACGCGCCAGCGGCGCAAATGAAAAAGCCAAAGACAGTGCTTTGGCAAGTATATTGGTCGGGGCGAAAGGATTCGAACCTTCGACCCTCTGGTCCCAAACCAGATGCGCTACCAGGCTGCGCTACGCCCCGACGGGAGCATTCTAACCTCCCGCCTACTTTGCATTGGGCTCTGAGGCGCTGCCGCGCGGTATGGACGGGTCATCGATGAGCACGCCTGAGCTGACCTGGATGCTACCAGGCGACCCGTTTCCCCCCTTGAGTAGGACATGGGGGCCGGGCAGCGATGCGCCGGGCTTGCTGGCAGCGGGTGGCGCGCTGGACGTGGAAACCTTGCGTGATGCCTACGCGCGTGGCGTATTCCCTTGGTTTAATGAAACCCAGCCTACGCTGTGGTGGAGCCCAGACCCCCGTATGGTGTTGGCAACGGGTGAATTCAGGATCCACGATTCGCTGAAAAAAACCTTGCGCCGTTTTCAGCAGGATACGCGTTGTGAGATCCGAATGAACAGCGATTTTGCCGGTGTCATACGCCAGTGCGCAAAAGCGCCGCGTCAAGGGCAAGACGGCACCTGGATTGTCCCGGCCATGGTTGAGGCCTATATCGACTTTCACCATGCAGGCTATGCCCATAGCGTGGAAACCTGGGTCGATGGCGAGATGGTGGCGGGCCTGTACTTCGTGGCAATGGGTCGGGCCGTGTATGGCGAATCCATGTTCACCAAGATACGCGATGGCTCCAAAATTGCGCTTTCCGCGTTGATTGCCCACTGTCGCGCGCACGAGGTGCCACAAATGGACTGCCAGCAAGTTACCGCCCACCTGTCGCGCCTGGGCGCGCGCCCGGTGCAGCGTGCGCCATTCCTTGCTACCATGCAAGCCGCCAGGGCGCAAACCCCCGTCCAGTGGGAATTTGCCGCCGACAGCTGGAAGCATTTGCTGCAAGCCCACTGACCAGCCGCTATGACCAATCTTCACGATCTGCCGCTGCAGACCCTGCAGTTTTACTCTACCGCACCATATGAGTGTAGTTACCTGGACGCTCGCCAGGCACGCTCCCAAGTAGCCACGCCCAGCCACTTGATAGATAACAGCACCTATTCAGGCCTGGTGGAGAGCGGCTTTCGCCGAAGCGGTATGTTCACTTACCGCCCCTACTGTGATGGCTGCCAAGCCTGCGTACCTTTGCGTGTGCCGGTGGCCCGGTTTTCCCCCAGTCGCAGCCAGCGCCGGGCGCTCACGCAACACGGCAATCTGCAAGTTCGAGTGCAAAGCCTGGGCTTTGCACAAGAGCACTACGAGCTGTATCTGCGCTACCAGCACCAACGCCATTCCGGCGGTGGCATGGAAGAGGACAGCGTGAGCCAATACACGCAGTTTTTGCTTCAAAGCCGGGTCAATTCGCGCTTGGTTGAATTCCGCGAGCCGGGAGAGGGTCAAAGCGTCGGCATACTGAAAATGGTGTCTATCCTGGATGTGCTGGACGACGGAATTTCAGCGGTATACACCTTTTACGAGCCGCAGGCCGATGCGAGCTTTGGTACGTACAACGTGCTGTGGCAATTGCAACAGGCCAAGTCGCTCGGCTTGTCTTATCTGTATTTGGGTTACTGGATAGCGCAAAGCCAGAAAATGAACTACAAAATGCGCTTCTCACCCTCGCAAATTTTGGTCGATGGTCGCTGGCAGGACAGTGCGTCTTTGCCTAGCGAATCGAGGTGAAATTTATTAAATTCCCGCTAATTGTTAGCCGACCCTTGCTATAGCGCAAAATCGGGTTTTCCAATTCGCTGCCTATGACCAAACAAGACTCCAACAGCCCCTTGGCGCCATCGGTACAAGTCATCGAGCGCATGTTTACGCTGATAGACGTACTGGCATCGCGCGAAGAGGCGATGACACTCAAAGACATTAGTGACAA
>CANNEW010000068.1 GCA_947503685.1 Comamonadaceae bacterium
TCCATCTGGCAACTGAAGTCACTTCAAGTCGAATAAATCTGAGATGCTCGGCCGTTTTAAGTCCATTCGCTACGGTCCGGTTTTATTTGCCATCTCGGCCCTGATCGCGCTGGCTATGGTGGCCTTGCTCGGCTTTGAGTGGACGCAGCGGCAAGCCCTGCAGCAGCAAGTGAGCAAGCGGGTGGACTCGGTCACCGCCCCCGCATTTTTGCTCGATCGAGAGTTTCTGCGCTTTGTTAGCGCCCTAGATGTTTTTGTCAATTCCCGCACACCGCCTTCGGCAGAGGACTTGGGCACGCGGCTGGACATTTTGCTAAGCAAGGTTGAAACCCTGCGTGAGTCACCCGGCTCAGCCCTGTTGCTGCAAAACGCACAGGTTGCGCAGTCGGTCGATAAGGTCGTGGCCTTTGCGCGCAGCGCAGAGCGCGCCTTGTCGGCAAGCCCGCCGGACCGGGCGCGCTTGCGGCTGTTGTTGCTTGAGATGCAAGCCTTTTCGGCAGAATCATTGGCCCTGGGAAATAGCGCGGACTTATTGGGTGCCAAATTACTGGAGAGCCAAACCCTTGGTTTACTGGAACAAAACTTGCAAATTTTGTGGTTGACAGGCGGTCAATTGTTGCTCTTGGTGCTGGTGGGCTGGGGTTTGGTTTGGCGCAGCCGGGTGCAGCAGCGGGAAGAGTCGGCTCTCAAACTGCTCAATGAGGAGTTGGCCCGTGCGCGCTGGGCTGCGGACCGGGCCAATGTGGGTAAAAGTTTGTTCCTGGCCAATATGAGCCATGAGTTACGCACCCCCTTTAATGGCGTCATGGGTTTGTTGAGTTTGCTCAGCAAAACCCCGCTCAATCCCGAGCAGGCTGATTTGGTCCATGTTGCCAATGACTCGGCGCACCATTTGTCGCAATTGCTCAACGATATTTTGGATTTGTCGGCCCTCGAGTCGGGCAACATCAGTGTGAGCAAGGAGGCGCTTCACATACCGAGTTTTCTGCGTGGAATTGAGGCCACCTTCCAACCTTTGGCGGCACAAAAAAACCTCCAGTTTGCGCTGAAAAGCCAGATTGACGAAGACCTGTGGGTACAGGGCGATAGCACGCGCAAACGACAAATCCTGTTCAATCTGATCCACAACGCCATCAAGTTTACGCAGCAAGGGGGAGTGATTTTGCACGCTAGGACGGTAGACCAGGCACAGCAGCGATGGTTGGAATTGCGTGTGGAGGATACCGGCATCGGCATGGACGAAGAGGCCTTGGGGCAGTTGTTCCAGCGGTTTTTCCAGGTGGATTCAGGCCTGTCACGCCAATTTTCCGGTGTCGGTTTGGGCTTACAGATTTCGCTGTCTTTAGCGCGTCGTTTAGGCGGGGATATCACGGTGCAAAGCCAATCCTTGGTCGGCTCGATTTTTACCGTGCGCCTGCCCTTGGTGCTGTGGACGGGTCCGGCCCTGCCCTTAGCAGGTGCGCTGCCGTTGGGGGGGGGCACAGGCGCATTGCGCAGCCTTCGCATATTGGTGGCCGAAGACCATCCGGTGAACCGAAAATATTTGTCTATCTTGCTGCAGCGACTGGGCCACGAGGCAACGTTTTGTGACAACGGGAAGCTTGCATTAAACGCTTTGGTCCAGGGTGACTACGAATTGGTTTTGATGGACATCCACATGCCGGTGATGGACGGCCTGACGGCCACGCGCGCCATCCGTGCCCTGCCATGGCCGCATTCCCAGGTGCCTATCATCGCCCTGACTGCGGATGTGTTGCAGGAGGCGCGCGACCAGGCTAAGGCTGCCGGCGTCAATGCCTTTATTGCCAAACCGGTGAAGCAAGAAGACTTAGAACCTGTGATGGCCGAGGTCATTGCGCGGGCCAAGGCCGCTGAGCTGCAACTTGCCATCTAAGCCGGCGCAAAACGGTCTAACGCGCCAGCGCTTTGAGCGCCAATTTAATCCCCTCGCTCACCCCCACATCGGCCGGCAGCGCCTTCAGTGCCAATGCCGCCTCTTTGTCGTTGTAGCCCAGGGCCAGCAGGGCTTGCAGAATGTCGGACTGCGCCTCATGGCCCGCGCCCGTTGGCATGCCAATGTCGGCGCCTAGCTTGCCTTTGAGTTCGAGCAGCAGGCGTTCAGCGGTTTTTTTGCCTATCCCGGGCACCTTGGTCAGGCGCCCCGCTTCTTGCAGGGTGATGGCCTGTGCCAGTTCGCCGACGGCCATGCCGGACAGCACGGACAGCGCGGTACGCGGTCCCACGCCGGAGATTTTTACCAGTTCCCGAAACGCCGAGCGCTCAGCCTGCGAGCCAAAGCCATACAAAATTTGGGCGTCCTCGCGCACCACAAAATGCGTCAGCAGGCTGACTCTTTCGCCGGTGGCTGGCAGGTTGTAAAACGTACTCATGGGCACTTGCACCTCGTAGCCCACGCCCCCGCAGTCCACTACCACCTGGGGCGGGTTTTTGTCGCTGAGAATGCCTGTGAGCTTGCCAATCATCGGGAGCCTTTTGTGTAATTGCCTATCATCGGGACCGGCGCAGCGCCGTCTTGCGCGATGGCGCAGCCCCTGACACGGAATTATCAGCGTGATTCTCAGACATATTTTTTCCCCTCCTAACAACACCCGTCTGGGTAATTTGTGCGGCCCCACGGACGCACATCTGCGCAGCATCGAGGCCGCGTTGGAAGTACGCATCGCGCACCGGCACGAACAATTCAAGGTCGACGGCCCCAAGGCCAAAGCCCAGCGCGCCATGGAGATGCTGCAAGCCTTGTATGAAATGGCGGCCAAGCCCATTCCCGATGAGGTGGTGCAACTGATGCTGGCCGGCGACGGCGCGCCCGAGCCTGGCGACGGCCCAAGTTTGTCCACTCGCCGTGCCGACCTTAAGCCACGCAGCGTGAACCAGGCTTTGTACTTGGACAATATCGCGCAATACGACATCACCATTGGCATTGGCCCGGCGGGCACCGGTAAGACTTATTTGGCAGTGGCGGCAGCCGTGGACGCTTTGCACCGCAGCGCGGTGCAGCGCATTGTGCTGACGCGCCCGGCGGTAGAGGCCGGCGAGCGCTTGGGCTTTTTGCCCGGCGACCTGAATCAAAAAGTGGACCCCTATTTGCGCCCTTTGTACGACGCGCTGTACGACCTCATGGGTTTTGAGCAGGTGCAAAAAGCCTTTGAGCGCCAGGCCTTGGAAATTGCGCCCCTGGCCTTTATGCGCGGTCGTACGCTGAACAATGCCTTTGTGATTCTGGACGAGGCCCAAAACACCACACCTGAGCAAATGAAGATGTTCCTTACGCGCGTAGGCTTTGGCACCAAGGCGGTGATCACCGGCGACGTCAGCCAGATCGACCTGCCCAAAACCCAGCTCAGCGGCCTGATTGACGCCGAACGCACGCTGCGCCGGGTGGAAGGCATTGCCATCACCCGCCTGACCAGCGCCGACATCGTGCGCCACCCCTTGGTCGCGCGTATTGTGGACGCCTACGACGCCGCCCGCGCGCAAGAGGAGATCGCCCTGGCGCTGGGCAGCGCGCCCACGCTGCCCGCGCCCGAAGTGACCGCGCCCCGCACCGGCTTGCCCAAAACCCGGGCGCCGCGCAGCAAAAACACGCTGTAAACCCGCTCTTTGACTGTGGACTCGCCCATGCTGCACGCCCTGACCTTGTCCCTTCAATGGGGCAAACTGCCCGATGCCGCGTTGCATCGCGCAGCCTTGCCGCGCCACAAGGTGGCCCGCTGGCTGCGCCACGCTCTGGCCAGCGAAGCGGAAATCACGGTGCGTATCGTCGACGCGTCCGAGGGCCAAGCGCTCAACCGCGACTACCGCAAAAAAAACTACGCCACCAATGTCCTGACTTTTGACTACACGCTAGAACCCCTTGTCATTGCCGATCTGGTGCTCTGCGCGCCCTTGGTGGCAAAGGAAGCCAAAGACCAGGGCAAAACCTTGCAAGCCCACTACGCCCACCTTATCGTCCACGGCGCCCTGCACGCCCAGGGCTGGGACCACGAACTCGACGAAGACGCGCAGGTGATGGAACTGCGCGAGGCCGAGATCCTGGCGCGGCTGGGGCTTGAGAATCCGTATGGAGGGCTGTCAGCCTAGGCGCTGATCGCTGAGAGCGCCCGCTTGGTGATCACCTGCTCAGGATGGGCAAACCCAAGACCGAAAAAAATGGTGATGACCTTGTGATCAAGAAATGCCTTTTGATATTGAAAAGCGTTGCTCTGGGTGACGCGCCAGCCAGCGGATGCGACGGCAGTAGGCAACAAAGCGGCTAGCGCGGCCTTGCAACCACCGCTGCCAGAACGGCCCGGCACCACGCCATCGACCCACCCTCGCTGGCAAGTGATGGATCAATGCCAACAAGACGCCGTAGAGCATCAGCTTGCCAATGCAGACCATCCCACCGATCGACGCGGGCGCTACGCCGCTTAAGGCCAGTAGCGCGATGGAGGAACGCGGGGAGTCTGGGAAGATAGAAAAAAACACCATACTGACCGGGCCCCAGCTGCGCACAATCGCCAAGGCTTGGGGCCCTTGCGCGCCAAGAAGCTGTTGGCTCAGCGTTTCGGCGGAGGTCGTCAAGGTACCTAATGCCAAGGCCAACAAAAAAGCACTCAGTGCCGAAGCCGCTGCGAACACCAGCACAATGATTTTTCCCTTTTTCGGCTGGAGAATGCACAAGGAAAGCACAAATACTTCTGCGGGCAACAGGGGTAGGAAGCCATCTAAAACCGAAAAAGCGGCTAGAAAAAGAATGGTTCTCGGCTCTGTGCCGTGGCGTAAAAGTGCGGTTTCGGCCCGTTCAAACAAGGGCCGCAGGATGGAAGGCAGATAGGGCATAAGGCTTAGCGCTTGATCATGTGGGTCTCAGCCTCCCGCCGTCGGCACCACCCGCATCGGAATCGTTATCGGCCCGTCGTTGACTAGCTCCACTTGCATGTCCGCGGCAAACACGCCGGTTGCCACCTCACTGTGCAAAGCACGCGCCTGTTGCACAAAATAGCCGTACAGCATCCGGCCAAGCTCTGGCGCTGCCGCCTGGGTGAAGCTGGGGCGGTTGCCGCCCGAGGTATCAGCCGCCAGGGTAAATTGGCTCACGGTTAGCAGGCCGCCGTGCAGGCCAGCGCCGTCCAGGTCTTGCACGCAGCGGTTCATCTTGCCTTGCGCATCGCTAAAGATGCGCAGCTTGAGTATTTTGCTAAGCAACTTGTCCGCTTGCGCCGAGGTGTCACCTTGCTCTGCGCAGACCAGCACCAAAAGGCCCGGACCGATGGCTCCCACCACCGCGCCGTCAATGCTGACGCTGGCGCGGCGCACCCGCTGGATGAGCGCGAGCATGCGGGCTCAGGCCAGGGTAACGCGCATAAATTTGCGCTTGCCCACTTGCAGCACATAACTACCTGCGCCTAACTTGAGGCCTTTGTCGCTGACCACGCTGCTGTCCACGCGCACGCCACCGCCTTCGATCAGCCGGTTGCCTTCGCTGTTGGAGGCAGCCAGACCGGTGGATGTGAGCAAAGCGGCAATGCCCCAGGGCGCACCATCCACCAGCGCCAAGGCGCGCTCCTCGATCTGGTCCGGGATGCCGCCCTGGCTGCGGTTGATAAAGTCTTGCTCGGCCACATCGGCCGCCGTGGCCGAGTGAAAGCGCGCGGTAATCTCTTTGGCCAGCGCCACTTTGGCGTCTTTGGGGTTACGCCCGCTTTCCACTTCAGCCTTGAGCGCGGCAATTTGCGCCTCGCTTTGGAAGCTCAAAAGCGTGTACCAGCGCCACATCAGCAGGTCCGAGATGCTCAGCACCTTGGCAAACATGGTGTTGGCGTCTTCGGAAATGCCGATGTAGTTGTTCTTGCTCTTGGACATTTTGTCCACGCCGTCCAGGCCCTCAAGCAGCGGCATGGTCAGGATGCACTGCGGCTCCTGGCCGTATTCGGCTTGCAGATGGCGCCCTACCAGCAGGTTGAACTTCTGATCGGTGCCGCCCAGTTCCAGGTCACTCTTGAGGGCCACGCTGTCATAGCCCTGCATCAGCGGGTAGAGGAACTCGTGCACGCTAATGGACTGCCCGCCTTTGAAGCGGTCGTGAAAGTCGTTGCGCTCCATCATGCGCGCCACGGTGTAGCGGCTGGCCAGCTGGATCATGCCGCGCGCCCCTAGCGGATCGCTCCACTCGCTGTTGTAGCGGATCTCGGTTTTGGCCGGGTCGAGCACCAGCGAGGCTTGCTTGTAATAGGTCTGGGCGTTGGCCTCGATCTGCTCGCGGGTCAGCGGCGGGCGGGTGCTGTTGCGGCCTGAGGGGTCGCCAATCATGGTGGTGAAGTCGCCTATCAGGAAGATTACCTGGTGCCCCAAGTCCTGCAACTGGCGCATTTTGTTCAGCACCACGGTGTGGCCGATATGGATGTCAGGCGCCGTCGGGTCCAGGCCCAGTTTGATGCGCAGCGGGGTGTTGGTGGCCTCGGAACGGACTAGCTTTTTCACCCAGTCCTCGTGGGGAATCAGCTCTTCACAGCCCCGCAAGGTGACGGCCAGGGCCTCTTGGACACGCTCGGACACGGGGGAGGAGGGGGGCGAAGCAGGGTGCATAAAGAAAATAAGGGGGCCTGGGACAGGGCCCGATATACTCTGACCTCTATTTCAAAGGTCTGGGCGCGGGCTACCAGCGTATTTTAGTCCCCGCCCCCGAATGCCCGGTGCGTCCGCATAGCCGGTTTGCGCACTTCTCAGAGAGGCTGAATTTGGTGTTTGACATTCTTACTGCCGTGCAAAACGCAGCCTTTGAGGCGCTGCTTGCCGTGCGCCGCCATCCGGCCCGTTTTCTCTCGGGCCTGGCCCTGTTGCTCATTGGCGCAACCGGGGGTAGCTACGCGCTGGTCTCCTTAGCGCCTGAGGCATCCGAACTGCCGGTGCGCACCGTTGTCGAAGTCGTCGAGCCCTTGTCAATCGAGCCCCAGCGTGACTTGCTGGCCGCGCAGGCCATGCGCTTGTACCGCAGTGATGTGACTCGCAGCACCGATACCGCCGACAGCCTTTTGCGCCGCCTTGGCGTGAACGACCCAACTGCCTCTGCGTTTTTGCGCGCTGACCGCAATACACAGAAAAACCTGTTGGGTCGCGCCGGTCGCAATGTGCAGGCCGAGGTCGACGAGCGTGGCCGCCTAGTCTCCTTGACCGCCCGCTGGAGCCCCGAGGAAGACGGCACTTTCAATCGCCTGTCAGTGCGTGGCGCGGGTGCTGCAAGGAAATCGACCATGGAAACGCTGCCGCTCACGGCCAGCACCCGCATGGCCAGCGGCAGTATCCAATCTTCTTTGTTCGCCGCCACGGACGATGCACGTATTCCGGACAGCGTGGCCGTACAGATGGCCGAAGTTTTCTCGGGGGACATCGATTTCCACCGCGCCTTGCGCAAGGGTGACCGCTTTGTGGTGGTGTACGAAACCTTGGAAGGCGACGGCGAACCCTTGCGTGCCGGGCGGGTGCTGAGCACCGAATTTGTCAACGCCGGTAAGTCCTACCAGGCCTTGTGGTTTGAATCCCTGCAAACCGCCCAAAACGGCAAGAGCCCGCTCAAAGGCGCCTACTACAACATGCGTGGCGAGAGTTTGCGCCGTGCGTTTTTGGCCTCGCCGGTGGCTTTTTCGCGCATTACCAGTGGTTTTGCCATGCGCTTTCACCCCATTATGCGAACCTGGCGCGCGCATCTAGGCGTGGATTACGGCGCGGTGACCGGCACCCCGGTGCGCACCGTGGCCGATGGCGTGGTGGATTTTGCAGGTGTGCAAGGTGGCTATGGCAATGTCGTGATAGTGAAACATGGCGGCAATACCACGACGGTATACGCGCACCTGAGCCGTATCAACGTGCGCAGCGGCCAGCGCGTACAGCAGGGCGACACCCTTGGCTTGGTGGGCGCTACCGGCTGGGCCACCGGCCCGCACCTGCATTTTGAATTCCGCGTCAACGGCGCGCACAAAGACCCGATGACGATTGCGCGCCAAGCAGAGTCAGCGCCGGTCACCGCGGCATTGCGGCCCGCCTTTGAGCGGGTTGCAGGCCTGGCGCGTCAGCAATTGACCGCCGCCGCCCAGGTGCAGGTCGGCAGCGTTCAGTAAGGCGCTTGGCCGTAGCGCAATGCCCGGCCTACATATAGGATTGATGTCGGGCACCTCGCTTGACGGCGTCGATGGCGTACTTGCCGAACTGGCAGAACCGGGTGAAGCACCCGCCCAGCCCCGGGTGCTTGCGTCAGCGCACATTCCCATGCCCCAAGCCTTGCGGCAGGAATTTTTGACCCTCAATAGCGCGGGACTGGACGAACTCCATCGCGCTGCCCTCGCCGCCAATGCCTTGGTCGGCCTGTACACCCAGGTCGTCGGGCAATTGCTTGCCAGCTCTGACGTGGCGGCCGCGCAAGTTCAGGCGATTGGCGCACACGGCCAAACCGTACGCCACCAACCGCAGGCCTTTGACGGCATAGGCTACACCCTCCAACTCAACCAAGCCGCCTTGTTGGCAGAGCGCTGCGGTATCACGGTAGTGGCCGACTTTCGCAGCCGCGACTTGGCCGCCGGTGGCCAAGGCGCGCCGCTAGTGCCGCCCTTTCATTTGGCTGTTTTCGGCGATACACAGGAATCCAGGGCAGTACTCAATATTGGTGGGATTTCTAACCTCACACTGTTGCCCGCAGGCGCGGCACAGGCGGATGGTGCAGGCTTGCTGGGCTTTGATTGCGGGCCCGGCAACGCATTAATGGATGCCTGGTGCGAGCGCCACACCGGTGCTGCCTACGACGCCCAAGGGCAATGGGCGGCGCAAGGGCAGCTTGATGCAAGTTTGCTCGCTGCGATGCAACAAGAACCATTTTTCGGGCTCAAGCCCCCCAAGAGCACCGGGCGGGATTTATTCAACCCGGCTTGGTTGGGCCAGCACCTAGCCGCTTTTGCTGCCTGCAAGCCCTTAGATGTGCAAGCCACCTTAACCGAGCTTACGGCCTGGGCCTGCGCGCAGGCTTTGTCCACAGCAAGTGCTAATTACCGACGCCTGGTAGTGTGCGGCGGCGGTGCGCGCAATGTATTTTTGATGCAACGGCTGTCGGCTTTGTTGCCTGGCGTCAAGGTCAGCAGCACCCAGGACTGGGGTTTTGCACCTTCGGATGTAGAGGCACTGGCTTTCGCTTGGCTGGCGCAGCAAGCGCTGCAGGCAAAGCCTGCGAGCGTTGCGGCCGTGACGGGCGCGCGTGGCGCGCGGATTTTGGGGGCGATTTACCGCGCCTGATCAGGCGGAGAACGAAGAACCGCAGCCGCAGGTAGAGGTGGCGTTGGGATTTTTGATGACGAATTGCGCGCCTTGGAGGTCTTCTTTGTAGTCGATTTCTGCGCCCAACAGGTATTGGTAGCTCATGGCGTCGATCAACAGAGACACCCCATTTTTGCTCATGGTGGTGTCGTCTTCATTGGTGATTTCGTCAAAGGTGAAACCGTATTGGAAGCCGGAGCAACCGCCGCCTTGCACAAAAACCCGTAGTTTCAGCTCGGGGTTGCCTTCTTCGGCAATGAGGTCAGCCACTTTGGCCGCCGCGCTGTCGGTAAACAGAATCGGCGAGGGCATTTCGGTAGGGAGTGATTGGGCAACTGCGTTCATGTAAGTTTCCAGGAAAATGGCTACCTCTAAATAGTACAGTATTTCAGTCGGAAATCAAATTAACCTAGATTTGACTCGGTTGGCAGTGTGGCTTTTTCCTCATGCGCCAGGATGGGCGTCAAGCGCCCGGCAATCAGCGCGCCCTGGTGCATCTCCAAAGCCCCGTAGGCCACATCGCCCTCAATGCGGGCATTGGGCTGCAACTCCAGCATGAGGCGAGCCGTCACCGCGCCCTTGATAGAGCCGTTGATGATGATGTGGTCAGCGCTGATGTTGCCTACCACCGCAGCGGACTCCGCTACTACCAGGATGCTGGGCTGGTGCGCCATCGCAGCGATATTGCCAGTGATCTCGCATTCAATGCGAATACCGTCCGTAAAAAAAATATCCCCCACGACGCGGGCACCCTGGGCAACCAAGCTTTTTAGGGGCGGCTGCTTTTTCTTGTTAAACATGGCATTCCTTATGGAGTTTTTACCCTGACGGCAGCCCTTACAACTTGATACTCTGGCCGGCCCTGACTGTCGAACCGTCCACCACCTTGGCCGTCAGCCCCTTGACCGTAACTTGCGCCGGAATATCCAAAGACCCCTCCAGGCGCCCGTACTGCATGATTTTCAGCGGCATGGTGCTTACCGAACCCGTCCACGGCTTGCCATTGGACAAGCCGGTGAGCATGATCTCTAGTTTGCCCACCAGTTCGGGCGCATTTTTTTTGCTTTGAATGACCAAGACCTGCCAGCGGATTTTGCC
>CANNEW010000069.1 GCA_947503685.1 Comamonadaceae bacterium
CTCAATGCCTTGCTCAACACCGCCAGCGGTGCCACCTGGGTCAGCATCCACCACGGCGGTGGCGTGGGCATGGGCTATTCACAGCATTCGGGCGTGGTCATCGTCTGCGATGGCAGCGACAGCGCCGCGCGCCGCTTAGAGCGCGTGCTCTGGAACGACCCGGCCACCGGCGTGATGCGCCATGCCGATGCGGGCTATGTCGTCGCGCAGGAATGCGCGATGGCGCACAGCCTGAATTTGCCCATGCAGGCGCGCTGACATGGCGACACCCTTACACCTGGTCCCCGGCGCGCTGACGCTAGACGCGCTATTGGCTATACACGCGGGCGGCGTGCAGCTCAAGCTGGACGATGCCTGCCGCCCCGGCATACGTGCCAGCCAGCAAGTGGTGCAACGCGCAGCCGACGGCGATGCGCCGGTCTATGGCGTCAACACCGGCTTTGGAAAATTGGCCAATAAGCGCATCAGCAAAGAGCAACTAGCCACCCTGCAAGGCAACCTCATCCGCTCGCACTGCGTGGGTGTGGGCCAGCCCTTATCGGCACCGGTGATGCGCCTGATGCTGGCCCTCAAAGCAGCCAGCCTGGCACGTGGTTATTCGGGCGTGCGAGAAACCGTAGTCGATACCTTGATCGCTGTATTCAACGCCGGCTTAGTGCCCTGGGTACCCTCGCAGGGTTCGGTGGGTGCCTCGGGCGATTTAGCGCCGCTAGCGCACATGACGCTAGCCCTGATGGGCGAAGGCTTTATGCTGGTCGACGGCAGCGCTGCACCAGCCCTTGCGTTGCTCCAAGCGGCGGGTATTGCACCTATAAAGCTGGGCGCCAAAGAAGGCCTGGCGCTGATTAACGGAACCCAAACCTCTACCGCGCTGGCCTTGCACGCCTTGCTCAGCTTTGAGCCGGTGCTCGAAGCTGCGCTGGTCATTGGCGCGCTGACGATCGACGCGGCACGCGGCAGCGACGGCCCGTTTGACCCGCGTATCCACGCGCTACGGGGCCAGCCCGGCCAAATCGATGTAGCCCAGTACTACCGCAGCCTGCTGGCGGGTAGCTCGATACGCTTGTCGCACTTGGATGGCGATGACCGCGTGCAAGACCCGTATTGCCTGCGCTGCCAGCCCCAGGTGGTCGGCGCCTGCCTTGATCAATTGCGGCACGCGGCCACTGTTTTGCTGCGCGAGGCCAATGCCGTCACCGATAACCCGCTGGTGTTTGCTCAGGACGGTGCCATGCTCTCGGGCGGTAACTTCCACGCCGAACCGGTGGCCCTGGCCGCCGACGGCATGGCCTTGGCGATTGCTGAAGTAGGCGCGATTGCCGAGCGGCGCATTGCCATGCTGATTGACAGCGGAGTCTCCCGTCTACCTCCATTTTTGACCGAGGATGCCGGCCTCAATAGCGGCTTCATGATTGCGCATGTGACAGCTGCGTCACTGGCCTCCGAAAACAAGTCACTGGCGCACCCGGCCAGCGTGGACAGTCTGCCTACCAGTGCCAACCAGGAAGACCATGTGTCCATGGCGACGTTTGCAGCCCGCCGTCTGCAAGCCATGGTGCGCAACACCGCACACATCCTGGGCATCGAACTGCTGGCCGCTGCGCAAGGCATCGACTTTTTGCGTCCTTTGCAAAGCTCGGTCCTGCTGGAAGAAGTGCATGCTTTGCTACGCCAACACGTGCCCAAAATGGAGCAAGACCGCTATTTAGCGCCCGATATTGCACACGCCAGCGCCTTGGTGCAAAGCGGCGCACTGGCGCGGATATTGCGCAAGCTCAATGATGTACCCGAACTCTGGATTCCCGCTTGAAGCGCTGCCAGGCAGCGCGTCCACCCCACCACCTACTTTGAAAGGATGACGTATCACTAGCCACACCAAACCATCACCCACCCTCTCGTAGGCAAGTTCGTCGGTACACCGCGCCTTGCATGGTTGACTTCCCTGTTTCAAATTAATTATTTACTGGAGACACACATGAGCAAAAGACTGGTACTGAAATCCCTCTTGGGCGCCACCTTGGCAATGGGTTTATTGGTTGGCGCACAGGCGCAGGATGCATTGGCGCGCACCAAAGCGTCGGGGGTTTTGAAAATTGGCACTGAAACGGCTTTTGCCCCGTTTGACTTCATCCAAGAAGGAACCCATACCGGCTTGAATTCGGACTTGATGAACGAAGTCGCAAAGGAAATGGGCGTCAAAGTCGAGTGGACCACCCTGCCCTGGGAAGGCGTACTGCCCGGCCTGGAAGCGAAAAAATTTGACATGGTGACCGGCCCGGTGACCATCACCAAAGCGCGTATGGAGCGCTACCGCTTCACCCCCCCGATCGCCGAGGCAACCGTAGCCCTGCTCAAGCGCAAGGGTGATAAAACGGTGATGAAACCCGAAGACATCGCTGGCAAACCGGTAGGCGGAGGCAAGGCTTCGGCCCAGTTAGCACAGCTCAAGACTTTTGCCGAAAGCCTGGGCAAAGCCGATGTGCGCGAGTACCCGGGCAACAATGAAGCCTATGCCGACCTGGCTGCAGGCCGCATCGTGGCGGTGGGCAACTCGCTGCCCAACATCACCTATGTCGCGCAACAGCGTTCGGACACCTTTGAAGTGGTCAAGCCGGCCTTTGGCATGAAAACCTACTTCGGCTACGTGACCCGCAAGGACGATGACTCAGCCAAGTTGATGGATGCCATGACCGCTGCTATGTTGAAAATCAAAGGTGACGGACGCCTAGGCAAGATCCAGAAAAAATGGTTTGGCGATTCCTTTGACACACCAGACTCGGTGCCTAACCCGGCTCTGTAATTTTTGACTTGAAACCTGTATCCGAGCCGCATAGGATCGGATACAGATTCACTGAACCCAAGCCACGGAGCACGATGTGTCCTGGAAACTCTTCGCACTCCTTGTTCAATCTTGCGGGCTGACCATCGCCATCAGCGCGGTATCCATTGTGTTTGGCCTGCTGATTGGTATTTTGGTCTCGGGCGCCATGCTTTCGCGCAATGCCCTTGTCTCCTGGTGCGGACGCACTTTTGTCAGCTTCTTTCGCGGTTCGCCCCTGCTGGTGCAACTGCTCCTGATTTACAACCTACTTCCCGTGCTGGGGCTGAATGTACCCAGTCTGGTGGCCGCTATCGTCGGCCTGTCTTTGTGCGATGCCGCGTACCAGGCTGAGAACATGCGCGGCGGCTTGGCCAGCATCCCCAAGGGTCTGCTGGAAGCGGCCGATATGTTGGGCCTGAGCCCGCGCCAGCAGTTCTGGCGCATAAAAGTGCCTATCGCTTTGCGCCTCACTTTGCCAGCGCTGACCAGCGAGGCCATCATGATTGTCAAAGCGTCTTCGCTGGTGTCGGTAGTGGGCGTGGTCGAACTCACGCGCATGGCGCAAGACCTGGCCGCCAGCACTTTCAAGCCCTTAGAACTGTTTGCGGTGGCCGGTTTACTGTATTTCGTCACCAACTGGGTCTTGTCCCAATTGGGCCGGCGCTTGGAGCGATCCTTTAGCTGGGGCATCCGATGATCATCGACTTCACTCATATCATCGAGCAACTGCCCGAGCTGGTACGTTCCATGGGCGTGACCCTGGCGATCTGGCTGGTTGGCACGGTCGGGGCCCTTGTGCTTGGTTTTTTTGTGGCGCTAGGCCTGCGTTTTGGCCCCCGTTTTGCGCGCTGGCTGCTGTATTTTTACGTGGAGTTAATACGCGGCACACCATTTTTGGTGCAGTTGTTTTTGCTCTATTACGGCGGGCCGTTTATCGGCATTGCGCTAGACCCGATACCTGCGGGATTGCTAGGTGTGACCGTCTATGGCGCGGCCTATTTCAGCGAAATTTTCCGGGCCGGTTTTGATGCCATTCCACGTGGCCATGTGGAAGCCGCGCAGTGCCTGGGACTTTCGCGCATGCAAATTATTTTCCGCATCGAAGTGCCTGAGATGACTATGCTGGTGCTTCCTCCAGCTGTGAATATGACGGTTATCTTGCTCAAAGAAACCGCCGTGCTGTCCATCATCACGGTGCCCGAACTCACGTTTTTAATGCAAGCCATAGGTTCGCAGCAATACGCATTTGTCGAAGCCATGGCGGTATTAGCCTGTTTTTACTGGGCCATGGTCTCTATCACCGGGCGCATCGGTAAGGCCTTCGAACAAAAACTCTCTAAATTCACTTTCGCCCACACATGACCACTGCATCTAATTCAGCGCATCCTGCCATTTCGGTGCGCGGCGTAAGCAAGCGTTTTGGCGAGACCGAAGTTTTGCACGGCATAGATCTGGAGATACCGCACGGCCAGGTTACCTGCGTGATTGGCCCCTCGGGTTCGGGCAAAAGCACGCTGCTGCGTTGCATGGCGTTTTTGGAAGAAGCCACCGAAGGCACTATCCTGATCAACGGCGAGCCGCTGGGCTTCTCGCAAGTGCCGGGGGCGGCCCGCGTGCGCCTGGCGCCTGAGCGCATACGCGCGGTGCGTGCCAACATCGGCATGTGTTTTCAGCAATTCAATTTATGGCCGCATATGACGGCGCTGGGCAACGTCAGCGAGGCCCTCAAAACCGCACGCGGTGTGCCCAAAGCGCAGGCCGAAGAACGCGCCATGGCGCAATTGCGCAAAGTCGGCCTGGAAGACCGCGCCGGGCACTACCCTTCGCAACTTTCGGGCGGCCAGCAACAACGCGTAGCGATTGCCCGCGCGCTGGCTTGCGAGCCCAAAATCATGCTGTTTGACGAGCCCACGTCCTCGCTGGACCCTGAACTCACCGGCGAGGTGCTCAAGGTCATGCGCGACCTGGCCGCCGACGGCATGACCATGGTGGTGGTGTCCCACGAAATCGGCTTTGCCGCCTCGGTGGCCAACCGCATTACTTTTTTAGATGAAGGCAAACTGCTATTACACGGCACCCCCGCCGAAGTCTTCGGCAAACCCCGCCACCCGCGCCTAGACCAATTTTTGGACACCTATTTGGACCGCGGCGCGGCGATGTTGGTGTAGCGCTTTAGGCCATTTAAGCGCTTACTTTTTCGGTACCTCGCCAGCGCGCGTGGGCCAGCAAAGTCGGTACTACACGCCGCCGTGTTGTGCCCAAAATTGGGCGGGGGTGATGATCGGATAACGCCCGACCAGAGCCAGCAAGTCTTTATCCCCAGTGATGAGGTAGTCGATATTTGCAGACGCCATCCCAGCCACCAAGGTCCCGAGCACAGGCTGATCCCCTGCGTCGCGTAATTCGGGGTCTATGTTGGTGTCCGGTTCTATGACTTCGGCCTGGATAGACAAAGCGTCCACCAAATCGTCTATCTCGGTAGCGCTCAAACCATGGCGGTGCGACAAACGCGGCAAGACGCGCCGCAACTCATCCAACAGGTAATCGGACAGCACCAGTTCCAGAGAACCCCGGTGCCAGGCGGTCAAAATTTTGCCTGGGATGCTGGCCGGATAGGCGATCCCTGACAGCAATACATTGGTATCTAGCACCAGGCGCATACGCAGCGCAATCAAGTCACCTGGCGTGGTTTTGCGCTGGCGCCCGGTGCCTGCTTGTTCATGGCCTGCCGCTCCGCCGAAATGGCCGTGTCGATGTCAGCCAAGCCCTGCTCTTGCGGCACTGCAGCAAAGCCAGTTTCAATCCGCTGGCACAGCGCATCAAAGCGGCCTTGCATGCGCCGGATACGTTCAAACAAGCGGGCGTCCACCAGGGCAGCGACGGGTTTGCCGTCCTTGCTGATCAGTACGCTGTCCTGGCGGTACTGCACTTGGTTGAGCATTTCGCCCAGGTTTTGCCTGAAATTCACGGCGCTGGTTTGGGTGATCATGGTTTTTCCATCCCGATAGGCATATCAATCATGCTGGTCATTATGACCGTTACGCCGGCTAAAGGCATCAACTGGTAAACAGTTTTCCCGGATTCATCAAGCGCTGCGGGTCCAGCAGTTGCTTGACCTGCGCCATGGCGGTGAGTTTGGTGCGATCGGTGGTGTCGTTCATCGCCCCTATGCGCTTGGAGCCTACGCCGTGCTCTGCGGAGAACGAGCCGCCCATAGCTTGCAAGTTCCGGTACAGGATGTGTTCCACCGCTTGCGCGCGCTCGGGCGGCAGCGGACCGGCTTGGTTCAAGATGACGTGCAGATTGCCATCGGCCAGGTGGCCGAAGATGTAGGGGCGACAGGCAGGGTCGTGCTCGGCTAATTCGGCCTGCACTTGCGCTGCGTATGCGGGGATGCGCGAGAGCGGCACCGACACGTCGTAAGACGGCGCTTGCGGATGCGCGCGGTAGACGATGTCGGTGTCTTCGCGCAGGCGCCACAGTTCGTTTTCCTGGCGTGCCGAACTGGCGATGATGCCGGTAGCACCGGGGTAGTCGGCGGCAATGGATTCAAATAAATTTTCCAGCGCGGCATTGAGCGCATCGCTCTGGTTACCGCCCAGCTTGAGCAAGAGGTAAATGGGCTGGTCCAGCGGCATAGCTGCGTCCACCCATTGCAAGGCCTTGGCATTAAGTTGCATAAAGCCTTGCCACAGCGCTTCGGCAGCGCGTAAATGGCCAGCGTCGATGTGCAAAGCGCGGCTGATGACATCCAAAGTCGCTTCCACCGAGGGCAGACCTAGCAAAACCGTGGCGCTGGCCGGAGGCAGCGGGTCCAGTTTGATGACCACGCGGGTGACGACGCCCAGCGTGCCCTCGGCGCCTATGAACAAATGTTTCAGGTCGTAGCCCGCAGAGTTCTTCACCACCCGCGTCAAGTCCTGAAACACCGTGCCGTCGGGCAGGACGGCTTCGAGGCCGAGCACCCGGTGGCGCATCACGCCATTGCGAAAGGCCATGACGCCGCCGGCGTTCGTCGACACCATGCCACCCAGGGTGGCCGAACCGCGTGCGGCCAGGTCAATGCCCGGCTCTAGCTGAACCGCTGCCGCAGCCTCTTGCAAAGCCTGCAAGGTGCAACCCCCACCCACCACGGCCACACGCTCAGCCGAATCGATAGGCTCGATTTGGTTCATGCGCAACAAAGACAACACGATTTGCCCCGGCTCCGAAACGCTGCCACCGACCAGCCCGGTGCGCCCGGCTTGAGGCACCAGCGACACGCCATGCTGCGCGCACAAGCGCACTACCGCAGCCACTTCCTGCGTAGAGCCCGGCGAGACCACGATGCCTGCGCCCAGATTCTGCGGGTGCCAACCTACATCCAAAAGCGCGACGGCCTCGGCAGTCGCAACCTGATCGGCACCGATGGCAGCGCGCAAGGCATCCAACAATTCGGCGGGCACGGAACTTAGCGGCATGGCAGACGTCTTTCTTCAGGATTCTTAGTTGGAGCTTGCGGCACGTGTTAGTGCATGTCCGGCGGTCGATCTGAACGTGTTTAACGCAGACTCAGGGCGCCGGGTTCAGCACCGCCAGCGCGGCCAACAAACGGTCGTTGTCCTGCGTGCTGCCGATGGTGGCGCGCATAAAGCGTTCGTAACCGGCTTCGCGCCAGGCCTTGACGATGATGCCCTGGCGTAAAAGCGCGGCGGCTTGTTCGGCGCTGTCGCTGCGGCATTCGAAAAACAAAAAATTGGTTTGCGAATCGGCCACGCGCAAACCCAGCGCTTTTATTGCCTGGGCCACGCGCGCACGCTCGGTGCGCAAGCGCGCTACCGAGGCGTGCATCCAGGCCGCATCTTCCAACGCCGCCAGCGCAGCAAGTTGGGCCGCTGCGTTGACGTTAAACGGAGTTTTGGCCGAACCCATGACACGTGCAATTTCTGCATCCGAACACACGGCATAACCCACGCGTAACCCAGCCAATCCATAAGCCTTGGAAAAAGTGCGCAACACCACATAGGGCAGGCCACTGGTCTTGAGCATTTCCAAGCCCTCAACACTGCCGGGGTCGGCGTATTCAAAATACGCTTCGTCTAGCACCAGCAGGCTGCCTGGCTGTACCGCGCGCAGCACGCGATGCAAATCGGCATGGCTGAGCGCAGGCCCCACCGGGTTCCAGGGCGAGGATAAAAACACAATGCGCGGGCCTGCGGCCATGGCGCACTCCAAGGCCGCCAAGTCAAAGCCAAACTCCGCCGTCATGGGCAGCTTGACCACAGTAGCGCCAATCGCCAGGGGTTCGATTTCATGCAGACCAAAACTAGGCACTACGGTGAGGACCTGGTTACCCTGTACCAGCATGGCGCGCGAAACAGCCGCAATCATTTCTTCTGAGCCATTGCCCACCACAATCTGCGCCGCATCTACACCCAAGCGCAGCGCTAGTGCCGCGCGCAAAGCGGTACATGCCGGGTCCGCATAGCGCCAGGGCTCGAAGGCGCTGGAGGCCAAGGCCTGCATCACGTGGGGCGAGCAGCCCTCGGGGTTTTCGTTGCTGGCCAATCTGGCAATGTCTTGCATGCCGGAAGCTGCGCGGGCAATCGCCACATTGGTGCCTGCGTTATAGGGCGGCAGGGCGGCCACATGGGGATTGAAATGCAGGCCGTGGTGCGTTGCGCTCACGATACGGCCTCCGGGTGAATGGGAATAGCGCGATGACGCGCCTGCGACTGTGAATTTTCTTCGGCAATCAACTGCGCCATCGCACGGCGAAAGCGCGTCGGCCCCAGGTCAATCTTCAGGCCTATGGGCGGCACGCTGGCGGTTTCGAGCCCACGGTGCACCGCTTCCAAAATCACCTTGTCCTCGGCAAAAGCGCCGCGCACCGACTCGGTGAACTGGCGCGACACTTCGGCATCATCGGGCGCGAAATTGCGCATCTGGAACCAGTAGTAACGCGTGTGGTTTTCATCCACCGGCGTCATAAAGTTATAGCTGTCCATGATGAAACCATCCGCGTGCATCGGCTTATCGTCGCCACCTGAGCCCGCCGGTACAAAAATCGCCTTGATATAGGCGTGGCTGGGAAAGCGCACTTCGTACTGCTGCTTGCGGTCGCAGTTACCTTGGAACTTGAGGAAAGGGACATAAAAAGGCGCCGGTTCCACGTTGCGCATCCAGCGCGATACCGTCACGCCCTTGTCAGCCACGATGGTGTCCAGCGGCGTGTCTTCGCAAGCCGCATTGCCGAAAGAACTTTGATGCACCCAGGACACATGCGAAGGGTCCAGCAGGTTGTCGGTGATATGCAAGTAGCTGCACGCCATATCGATGGCTTCGCCCTGGTTGCAACCCCAAGCGGGGTCGTCCCAATGCGGTATCTGGTGGATAGTGGCCGGGTCGGCGCGCTCGGGCTCGCCCATCCAAATCCACAAGAAACCATAGCGTTCGTGCAGCGGGTAAGCACGCACCCGCGCGCCCGGCGGGATTTGGTCCATACCCGGCACCTTGACGCAGGCGCCGCTGCAATCAAAGGTCAGGCCGTGGTAGCCACACTCAATATGGTCGCCCTGGATGCGACCCAGCGACAGCGGTAATTTGCGGTGCGGGCAAGCGTCTTCCAGCGCGGCCGCGCTGCGATCCGACTTGCGGTAGAGCACGATGCGCTCGCCCAGCACCTGCACCGCGCGCGGGCTGTTGCCCAGCTCGCTATTCCAGGCGGCGATATACCAGGTATTGCGCAAAAACATGTGAAGGCTCCTTGCAAAAAACGCGGCCCGCTAGCCCGGGCACGGATACCCGGCTTGGGCGCGCTTAAGTATAGTTGTCTATACAACTTTCACTAAAGCGGGAAAACCCTGAGCCCGCACGCCGGATATCCGGCGTATAGTTGTATAGACAACTTGAAAGGCTGCGCAATCGGCGCAGCCGCCACATCCTTAGTAGGAGACCGCATGATCGATCAAAACACCCGAACAGCTTACCAAAGAGACGGCGCCGTGCCCTTGCGCCAAGTGGTCAGCATGGATTGGATTGAGCGCCTGCGCGAAGGCGTGGAAGAAAATTTGCGCCAGCCAGGCCCCTACGCCAAGCACTACACACCCGAGGGCAACCCGGGCCGTTTTTTTGGTGACTACTGCAACTGGCAGCGCATTGACGCCTACCGCGACTTCTTTTTTGAATCACCCATTAAGCAACTGGCGGCACAGCTCATGGACTCGCCCAAAGTCAATCTGTACCACGAACATATTTTGGTCAAAGAGCCGGGGACCAAAGAGCGCACCCCCTGGCACCACGACCAGCCTTACTACCCCATAGACGGCGAGCACATCATCAGCTTTTGGATACCGCTGGACCCGGTGACCCAGGATACGGCCATCGAGTTCATTGGCGGTTCGCACGCCTGGGGAAGGTGGTTTACGCCGGCGCGCTTTGTGGATTCCAAGACCCATGCAGCCGAAGATCCGCGCTTTGAGCCGCCGCCCGATTTTGAGGCTCAACGCGCGCAACACCGCGTTTTGCAATGGCCGCTGGAAGTGGGCGACTGCATTG
>CANNEW010000070.1 GCA_947503685.1 Comamonadaceae bacterium
CGCCTGGAAGAACATACCGAACGCCTGTTCAACAGCGCAAAGATGTTGCGCATGAACATTCCCTTTTCCAAAGAAGAAGTGATGCAGGCGCAAAAAGACGTGGTGCGCGAGAACAAACTCGAGAGCTGCTACCTGCGCCCCCTGACCTGGATCGGCGACAAAAAACTAGGCGTATCGCCCAAAGGCAACACCATCCACCTGATGGTCGCCGCCTGGCCCTGGGGTGCTTACTTGGGCGAAGAGGGTATGCAGCGCGGTATTCGCGTCAAAATTTCTAGCTACACCCGCCACCACGTCAACATCACCATGACACAGGCCAAGGCGGTGAGCAATTACACCAACTCCATCCTGGCCAATATGGAAGCCACCGACGACGGCTATGACGAGGCCATGCTGCTGGACGCCAATGGCTTTGTCAGCGAAGGCGCAGGCGAGAACCTGTTTGTCATCAAGGATGGCGTGGTCTACACGCCGGACCTGTCCGCAGGTGCGCTCAACGGCATCACCCGCAACACGGTGATGCACATTTGCAAAGACCTGGGCCTGGAGCTGGTGCAAAAGCGCATGACCCGCGATGAGGTGTATATCAGCGACGAAGCCTTCTTTACCGGCACCGCCGCCGAGGTCACGCCGATTCGCGAACTCGACCGCATTGCCCTGGGCAAGGGCGACTATGTGGGCACACGCGGCCCAATCACCGAAAAAATTCAGAGCGCTTTTTTTGACATCGTCAATGGCCGCAACCCCAAGTACAGCCACTGGCTGGAACACGTTTGAAGTCTGCCCCGACGCACGCAGCACCTATGTCCAAATCGCTTGTCACCCTGCTCGCCAAAGACCTCAACCCGCAAGGCGGCGTGTTTTGCCCCAACCCCTTGGCCGATATGAAGACCTGGAATACCCACCCCAAGGTGTATCTGGATATCGCCCGCAAGGGGGAGGCTAAATGCCCGTATTGCGGCACCGTCTATAAGCTCAAGGACGGCGAACATTTCGACGCTCACCACTAACACCCTGGTCATTGCGCCCCAGTGGATTGGGGACGCGGTCATGACCGAACCCCTGTTGCGCGTTTTGCACGAGCGCGGTGAGCGCATCACCGTCGGCGCCCTGCCCTGGGTGGCACCGGTATACCGCGCTATGGCGGCGGTGTCAGAGGTCATCGAACTGCCATTTGCCCATGGCGGTTTGCAATGGTCGGCACGCCGCACCATGGCCCAGCAAGTCCGGGGGCGATTTCAACGTGCCATCGTCTGCCCCAACTCTTTCAAAAGTGCTTTGCTTCCGTATTGGGCTGGGATTCCCGAGCGCGTGGGCTACCTCGGTGAAGCGCGCTACGGTCTGCTGACGCGTCGGCTACCCAACCCAGATAAACATGCCCGCCCGCCTATGGTGGCTTGGTATGGCGCTCTGGCGGGCAGTGGCGTGCCTGCTGACGCGCAACCACGGATGGGGTCAGCTGAGGTGGCCTGCGATGACGCCATGCGCGCACAAGGCCTGCAAGCCCAGCGCTACTGGGTGCTGGTGCCCGGCGCGGAATACGGTTCCGCCAAGCGCTGGCCCGCGGCGCACTTCGCCGCGCTGGCGCAGCAATTGATTGACCAGCACCAATTGCCGGTGCTACTGCTGGGCTCGACCAAAGACGCGGAGGTATGCGCCCAGATCGCGTCGACGGTCAACGCCGTACAGCCGGGCATTTGCCATGACTTGGCCGGGCGCACTTCCCTGCAAGACGCCATTGCCTTGGTCGCCGGGGCGCGGGCCATGGTGAGCAATGATTCGGGCTTAATGCATGTGGCCGCCGCTCTGGGGGTGCCGCAGGTGGCCATCTTTGGCTCCTCCAGTCCCTTGCACACCCCGCCGCTCAGCCTGCTGGCGCAAGTGGTCTGGCTGAAAAATGAAGCCAGCTACCAGCCACCCCTCGATTGCGCGCCATGCTTCGCGCGCCAATGCCCGCTAGGCCATACGCGCTGCCTGGGCGATGTCACGGTGGCGATGGTGCTGGCGCGTTTAGGCGCTTGAGGGAAATCTGCAGGTAAAAAAAAAGTCACCCCGAGGGGTGACTTGTAAATGTCTCCGAGGAGACTTCGTTGGAACCGTTAAATTCTTAGCTTTTTCGGGGCTTTAGCCCTCTTGATGTCGTGACAGCGATGGGGTGAATTCTGATCGCCTCAGAACGATACCGGTATCCCCCATGCGGGTGAATATTCAGGTATTTCTTTGCCTTGTGCGCCAAAACCCGCTATTAAAAGACGCGTAGAGGGTTTTAGGCCTAAAAAGGCTCGCGCACAAAGTCTTACAGTGGCAGCCGCAAGCTAAAGCAGGATCCGCCTTCGGGGCGATTACGGCATTGCACGGAGCCGCCATGGCGCTGGGCGATAGATTTGACCAAGGCCAGGCCAAGGCCCGCGCCGCCGTCCTTTTCCGAGGCGCCGGGCAGGCGGTAAAAGGGCTCAAATATGCGCTCCCGCAAGGCCGGGGGCACACCGGGTCCCTGATCTAGCACCTCGACCACTGCAAAATCCGCTTCCTGGCGCAATTGCAAGTGCAACTCTCCGCCGCCATGGCGATTGGCGTTTTCGAGTAAGTTGCGCAGCGCACGCCGCAATAGTTTGCTCACGCCAGGCACCGACAAGTGCGCTGGGGGGTCTTGCAAAAGCGCTTGCACCCGTGCGCATTCTTCGGCGGCCAGACCCACCAGATCCACCGGCTCAAAGGTGCCTATGTCCGCCTCTTGCGAGTCCAAGCGGCTGGCCAGTAGGATTTCGTCGATCAAGATGTCAAGCTCTTGCAAATTGCGCTCTATCGCCAGCCTGCGCTGGGCCGCCGCCTGGCCCGAGGCATCGCCCAGGAGTTCCAGGCCCATGCGGATGCGTGCCAGCGGGGAGCGCAATTCGTGCGAGGCATTGGCCAGCAAGGATTTTTGCGAGGCCAGCAGCGCATCGCGCGACTGCACCAAGGCCTCGATCCGCGCTGCCGCATGGTTAAAGCGCTGCGCCAAAAAGCCCACTTCATCTTCGCCTTGGGCTGCTACGCGCACACCCAGCTCGCCCTGGCCCCAGCGCTCTACGCCCGCTTGCAAGTCTTCCAAGCGACGCGTCAGCCGCCGCACTATCGGATAAGTGGCCAGTGCCACTGCCAGAGCCACCAAGGCCAGGGTGCCGAAAAAACCCAGCGGCGCAAACCAGCTGTTGCGCGGCGGACGCGGCAAATGCAAGTGCACGGTTTGACCGTCTTGCAATTGCACAATAAATTCGGGTCCCCGGCCAAATCGGCCGCGCGCCTCGTCATCCTGCGCATCCTGCAAACCGCCAGGCGGCCCAAATGGCGGCGGATGCATGCGCCGTGCGCTGCCACGGCCTATCACATCGCCCTGGGGGTTGCGCACCACCACCTCGCGCAAAGGTGGCTCCGCATTCATGCGCCAGGCCACGCCAACCAAAAAGGTCAATACGGCCACCGCGAGCACCACGGCGGCCCAGATGCGGACGTAGAGTTTTTGAAAAAACATGACGCCCGCTATTTAGCGCTCAGTCCTGCTGGCGGGCAAAGACATAGCCGACGCCGCGCACCGTCAAAATGCGGCGGGGATTTTTGACGTCCGCCTCTATGGCCGCACGGATGCGGCCCATGTGCACATCGATCGAACGGTCAAAGGCCTCCAGCTCGCGCCCGCGCACCGCCTCCATGATCTGGTCGCGCGTCAGTACGCGCCCAGCACGCTCGGCCATAGCCAGCAGCAAATCAAATTGGTAGGAGGTCAGCTCACATGAATGGCCGGCCACCGACACGGTGCGGGCATTGCGGTCGATTTCCAGGGAGCCGAAATGCAGATTTTTTTGTGCGCCTGGTTTGGCCGGGTCCGCGCTGCCTCTGCGCAATATGGCACGGATCCGGGCTAGCAATTCACGCGGTTCAAAAGGCTTGGGCAAGTAGTCGTCTGCGCCGATTTCCAGGCCGATAACGCGGTCCATGGGGTCGCCTTTGGCCGTCAACATCAGCACCGGCGTGCCGGCTTGGGGGCCGTTAAGTGCCCGAATACGCCGGCAAACTTCCAGGCCATCCATGTCCGGCAACATCAAGTCCAGAATGACCAGGTCATAGGCCGCGCTTGCAGCGAGTGGCTTGCTCAACAAATCCAGGCCTATTTGCCCGGTCGGCGCATGCCCGACTTTGAAAGCGTTTTGCTCCAGGTATTCGGCCACCATGGCGGCCAGGCGGCTATCGTCTTCAATGATTAACAGGTGTTGGCTCATGCGGGAAGTCTAGTCCTGTGTCTTGGGCTGTTCATGCCGCCGTGCTGTCTTGCGCGTAAAGTTGGGTAAACCTCCCACGCCGGGGCAGGGCGAAGCGCAGCCATCAAGCGACATCTGGCGGGCTCTTTTCTTTGCGCTGAACCCGCGAGGCCAACCACACTAGCAGCAGCACCGGCAAGCCCAGCAAGGCGGTGGTGTTGAAAAAGTCGGCATAGCCAAACGCATCCACATATTTGCCAGAAAAGCCCGCCACAAACTTGGGCAGCAATAGCATCATGGAGCTGAACAAGGCGTACTGGGTGGCGGAGTACTGCACATTGGTCAAGGATGACAAGTAGGCGATAAAGGCCGAAGAGGCAATGCCGCTGGCCAGGTTATCGGCCGATACCACCCAGATCAGCGCAGTCACATCATGCCCCCGCGTGCTCAGCCAGGCGAACAACAAATTGGTGGCGGCACTGAGCGTAGCGCCCAGCATCAACACCCGCATCACCCCCATGCGCAGCGCTAATGCACCTCCGATAAAAGCGCCGGCCAGGGTCATGATGACGCCATAGACTTTGGTCACCGCGGCCACTTCGTCTTTGCTAAAGCCCATGTCCACATAAAACGGGTTGGCCATGATGCCCATCACCACATCACTGATGCGGTAGGTGGCAATCAAGGCCAGTATCAGCGCGGCTTGCCAGCGGTAGCGTTGGAGGAAGTCCGCAAAGGGTGCGACCAGCGCACTTTGCAGCCATTGCCGGATTCCTTTGCTAGGCGCAATCGGCGCAGCCACAGGCTCGCGTGACATCAATACGGTCAGCACGCCAGGCAACATGCTGAGCGCCATGACCACATAGGCCAATTGCCAGGGCCCGTGCTGGTAGGGAGCCGCAACACCCGCCACCGCAGCGGGCACTTCGGCCCGCGCGGCGATCCACAGGGCGCCGGCGCCGGACCAGATCATGGCCAATCGGTAGCCGGTTTGGTAAGTAGCCGCTAATGCCGCCTGGTGCTGCACATCGGCCGATTCGATGCGAAAGGCGTCCAGCGCAATATCTTGCGTCGCGGAGGCAAAAGCCACCGCCACCGCACACCACACCACCGGGGCCAAGGCCGCTTGCGGATCGGTCATCGCCATACACAGCAAGGCCACCATGATGACGAGCTGCGACAGCAGGAGCCAGCTGCGCCTGCGCCCCAAGGCGGCTGTGAGCAAGGGAATAGGCATACGATCGACCAAGGGCGACCAGACCCATTTGAAGCCGTAGGCCAGGCCTACCCAGCTGAGAAAGCCAATAGTGGTGCGGTCGATACCCGCCTCGCGCAGCCAAAAGCTCAGCGTGCCAAACACCAGCAACAAAGGCAGCCCCGCCGAAAAGCCCAGCGACAACATCCGCAAAGAAGCCGGTTCAGCGTAAATTTTGAGGGTCTGCAGCCAGGAGACTTTAGGCTCATTTACAGAGGGTGCTAGGGTAGGCTCGGTCATCGGGGAATAATACCCACTGCAATCAAGGAGGTTCGGTATATGCAAGGATGGTCAATAACAGGCAAGGGTGCGCCCCGTATCATGCTGCAGCTAGGTCTGAGTCTGCTGGCCGCCTTGCCTGCGGCGCAGACGGTGCAGGCGCAAACCCGCGAAGGTGTGCAGGTGGGTGAGACCTCGGTGTTTGCCAAGATGGTCCCCGCCGACCAGGTGGAGCGCAGCGCCGCCTTGCAATACCAGCAAACCTTGGCGCAGGCTACTAAACAACATGCTTTAGGTCCAGCAGACCACCCGCAGGTGCAGCGCTTACGCACCATCATGGACAAAATTACTCCCTTTGCAAGCGCCTGGAACCCGCGCGCGCAGCAATGGAAATGGGAGGTCAACCTGATCGGCTCCAACCAAATCAATGCCTATTGCATGCCTGGCGGCAAGATTGCTTTCTACACCGGGATACTGAACAAACTGCAACTCACGGATGATGAAGTGGCCATGGTGATGGGCCATGAAATCGCCCATGCTTTGCGCGAACATGCGCGCGAGCGCATGGGCAAAGGTCAGGCCACCGAGTTCGCGGCGCGCTTGGGCGGCTCTTTGCTGTCGGGCCTGTTGGGCATTGACCCGCGCATTGGCGATGCGGTTGCGCAAACCGGTGCGAATTTAGCCTCACTGAAATTTGGACGCGAGGACGAGTCCGAAGCCGATCTGGTGGGCATGGAGCTGGCCGCACGGGCCGGTTATGACCCACGCGCGGGTGTGAGCTTGTGGCAAAAAATGGCGGCCAACAACAAAGGTGCCCCGCCCGAATGGTTGTCCACCCACCCTTCCGGCAATACGCGCATTGCAGAGATCGAGGCCAATCTGGCCAAGGTCATGCCCTTGTACGAACGGGCCAGAAAACCGCACGCGAGCGACCTTAGTAGCCAGTAAACCAAGCTTGTTAGGGGTGCTTGGCGCAGCGCACATTCACCCTATCCCATGCGCGGCTAGGACTTACTCCAAGCACTAGTGTATGGTGTAAAGTCGTGTCCTCACAACGCAGGGCCTGAGCCCGATCTTTATGGAACAAGCCATCTCCCTGCCCATCCACGGCGACGTGCTGCGCACGCCCGAAGCCCGGTTTGCCAACTTGCCAGATTTCCCCTACCAGCCCCGGTACACCGAGGTGGGTGTTTTGCGGATCGCACATATCGACGAAGGCCCGCGCGATGGCCCGCTCGTTTTGCTCATGCATGGCGAGCCGGCCTGGTCTTTTTTGTACCGCAAGATGATTCCTGTTTTTGTGGCTGCGGGAATGCGCGTAGTGGCTCCGGACCTGGTTGGTTTTGGTCGCTCTGACAAACTGGAAGAGGCGGCGGACTATTCCTACTTCAACCATGTGCAATGGATGAAGGCTTGGGTGCAAGCCAACGATTTCCAACACATGACTTTTTTCGGGCAGGACTGGGGTTCTTTGGTGGGCCTGCGCGTGGTGGCAGAAATGCCTGCGCGTTTTGATCGCGTAGTCCTGGCTAACGGCGCACTGCTCACCGGTATGGAGGCGCTACCCACTGCCTTTAAAATTTGGCGTGCTTTCGCACGCTACAGCCCCTGGTTTCCGATCGGCCGCATTGTCAAAATCGGCTGCCATAAAGGGCTTACATTGGCAGAGGAAGCAGCCTACGACGCGCCCTTTCCGAGCCGCAAATATAAAGTGGGCCCACGTGTGTTCCCTGGCTTTGTGCCCTCCACGCCGGAGGACCCTGAACGCGAGCGCAACCTGGCCGCATGGGAAGTTTTTAAGCAGTGGGAAAAGCCTTTTCTCACGCTCTTTAGCACCCGCGATCCCATCACCAAACACGGCGAATTTGTGTGGCAAAAAAACGTACCTGGCGCGCAAGGCCAGGACCACTTCAAAATTCGCGGTGCCGGTCACTTTTTGCAAGAGGACAAAGGCGAGGAAGTAGCCCAGCACATGGTCCGCTTTATCCGCGCTACGCAATCTCCCGCGCCGCAAGTCGATTGAACACGCAGCTCGCCTGTAAGCCACTATCGGGCCGGTTTCAAATGCCATCGCAAGAGGCGCCGCGCCTCGCGCCATTGCCATCACAAGCGCCCTGTCAGTTTGGAGGCGCTTAATAGGGCATGTACGCTAAACCAGACGCCACCGCGCCCCCCGGATACCAGACTAAGCAGGAAAGCATTGCGGTCAAAGGGGTGGCCAATATCCTTATCCGTTCGCTGCTGGACAAGCAGCAGTTCCACGATCCGCATGGCGAGGCTTTGCAGCAAGGCATTTCATCGGCGGCCTGGCCGCTGTTCGGCCTGTTGTGGCCCTCGGGCTTGCACCTGGCCGAGCGCTTGGCACAAAGACCTGTGCAAGCCGGTGAGCGCATTTTGGAGGTGGGCTGCGGACTGGCGCTGGCCAGCCTGGTCGGCCACAGGCGCGGGGCCGATGTCACCGCCAGCGACTGCCATCCCATGGCGGCCGGTTTTATGCTGGAAAACCTGCGGATTAATGGGCTGCTTCCATTGGAATACCGCCATGGCCGCTGGGGCCTACTACCTGCGGGGGATGGGCCCGCAGCGCCCATGGCTCCCCCGCCAGCCAGGGTAATTGCTTATCCCCGGATACATATCGCAGCACCGGTGCAAGGGCGTTTTGATCTCATCATGGGCAGCGACATCTTGTACGAACGCGACGAGGCCGGAACGCTTCCGGCCTTCATCGAAGAACATGCAGCCCACACTTGTGAAGTCTGGGTGGTAGACCCGAACCGGGGCAACCGGGCCCACTTTCACCGGCACATGGGCGCCTTGGGTTTTGTCCTCAAAGAATATGCCTTAGCCTTGGCCGCTACGTCTGGCTTAGCGGCTTACAAAGGCCGCATGCTGAGTTATCAGCGGCATTGACTTGGCAGTAGCCAAGACATGTCTGCAAAGGAGCAGCCAGAACTCATAGATTGCTGGAAGCCATCTGCACTCTGGTGCGCAAACGCATTTGCAAACCCACGGGCATCATCGCAAACGATAGCCGCTCCTGGGGGGCCTGTCCGTCGGCAGTGCCTACGAATTCGATGTCAAATTGGCCCAGCAACACCGTCATTGCAATTTTCATCTCCAACATCGCCAGGTAGCGCCCCGGGCAAACGCGCGGCCCGGCACCAAATGGGGTGGACAAGCGCTTAGCGGGGTTGTTCGCCTCCAGCCAGCGCTCAGGCGCAAACTGGGCCGCTTGGGGCACCAAGTCTTCGCGCACGCTATCAACCCGCAGCAGGTTGATCACAATCGTGCCTTTGGGCACCTGTACATCACCCACCAACACGTCGGCATTGGCCTGCAAGGGCAGTTGAGGACCCACCGGCTTGAGGCGCATGGTCTCGTGGATGCACGCCTCAATAAATTCCAATTCGGCTACTTCCTCCATCGTGGGCCGCTGACAATCCTGCACCTTGGTGCGCACTTCAGCGCACGCTCTGTCCAGTGCCTGCGGGTGCGTCCAGAGCAAGTAAATCATCCAGGCAATTGTGTTGGCCGTGGTGTCCTCGCCGGCTAGCAGCATGGTCATTACATTGCCGGCGACCTGGGCATCGGTCAGGCCGCTGTCCGGCCGGTCGGCGGCGGCCAACATGGCTTCTAGCAAATTGTGTGGATGTACCTGCCGTTGCGGCTCGGCTTGCATACGCAAGCGCGCTTGCGCGATAAAGCTGTCAACGGCTTTATTGACTTCAACCATGCTGCGCGCTAGCGCCCGATCTGCCCGGGATGGAAATATACGCCACAGCGGAATCGGCGCGGTAATGCGCCTGAACAAAGCAGGGAAGACTTTGTCAAGATGCTGCTGTATCACGTCGCCGTCCGAACCCAGCGTATCGACTTCTGCGCCAAAGGCCAGCCCCGCGATGGTGTCCACCGTGTAACGCATCAAATCACTTTGCAAGACCATGGTTTCTTGGCGGCGGGCGGCATGCGTCCAACGCTTTACCAAGCGCTGCGCGACCTTGACCAAGGCAGGGTAATAAGCCCGCACATGGCCTGGATCAAAGCCGGCCATGACCATGCGCCGCTGGCGCATCCAGTCCTCGCCCTCGGCACTGAATACGCCGGGCTGCAAGCCCATCTCCTGCCCGATTTCGCGCAGGCGGGCGGTGCGGCTGAACGCAGCGGGTCGATCGCGTAACACCGAGGCCACCACTTGGTGGTCACTGAGCACCAAAATACGCCGACCTGCGGCGCGCAGCTGGTAATAGGGCCCGTATTGCGCGGCCCAGGCTTCCAATTCCAAGTGCAAACTCGGCGAGCGAAACTGCAAGGCATTGCCGAGAAACGGCAGGCCTGGAGGGCCCGGCAAATCAGCGATAGGGCGGATCGCTTTTGGCGTAGCAACTGCGTGCGCAGCAGCGTCTGGATGTGGGGCTGGCATGGTGGGTCGCTCAGGTTTTTGCAATAGCCCCACTGTATGCGCTAGGGCTCAGCTAGTTTTCGCGTAAGGCTTTAGCGCCCGCGTTCGCGCTGCGCTATCCACACGGTGGAGGCCAGAATCACCATCGCGCCCAAAATCGTCGAATGACTGGGCACGTCGCTAAAGACCAGCCACCCCATAAGCGAGGCCCAAATTAAGTCTAGAAAACGCAAAGACTG
>CANNEW010000071.1 GCA_947503685.1 Comamonadaceae bacterium
ACTCAAGCTGCAGCTCGAAGAAGATGCCAAGCAAATGGGCATGAGCCTGCATGCTTTCATGGTGAGCACACTGGCCGATGCCGCGCTGCGCAAGCGCTTGCGGCAAACATTTGCACAAGACTCGGCCGATGCGCTGGCGGTCATGAAGGCCACCGGTACAGGTCATGCGCTGGCGGATGTTCGGGTTTATTTTTCTCAATTGAAAGAACATCGTCAGGGGCAGAGCGCGCCGCCAGCACCCTTGCAACCGAAAAAAATGGGCTGAGGTGTGAGCACCGTATTTCTGAGCCCAGCGGCATTTCAGGATTTGGTGCGCCTGGAAATGTTTTTACACGAGTCAGAAGACCCCTTGGCCGGGGAGCTGTTTTATTTCATCCTGGATGCGCTCGAAGTGTTGACGCATCAACCCGGCATTGGCCGCCCGGTGGAGGGTGGTTTGCGTGAACTGATCATCTCCCGCCGACGCAGCGGCTATTTGGCGCGCTATGCCTGGGACCATGCCCTGAACCGGGTCATGGTCGCCCGCATTCGCCACCAGCGAGAAGTTGGCTACACCGAAGAAGAGGTTTGAGGCGGTTCAAGTCGCCCCCTTGCACACCCGTAGCGCCAATGCGCAGCTTGGTGAGCGATGCTGTCGTGGGTACTCTACAAACCGGACAGATTACTTGCTGATAACCGGACAACCTATTTACTCCCGACACAACTGCATGAAAACGCTTGCGCTTTGGTATCATTTTTATACAATGAGTTCATTGATGTTTATTAATGGAGATATATCAAATGGCAAACGTTAATGTAAGAAACCTGCCCGATGAGGTGCACCGGGCCATCCGAATCCAAGCCGCCCATCATGGCCGCAGCACCGAGGCGGAAATCCGCGACATCCTGGAGCGGGCAGCTAAGCCGGAGGGGCGCGTGAAACTTGGCTCGCTCCTGGCTTCAATGGCCCGCGAGGCTGGCGGCCTGACAGATGAAGAGCACGCCTTGTTGGAGAGCGTGCGCATCAAGTCTGCGGCTCGTGCGGTGAGTTTCGAATGATTCTGCTCGATACGAACGTGATTTCGGAGCCGCAGCGAAGCGAACCCAATGCCCGCGTCCTTGCATGGATCGACGCGCAAGCGCTGGAAACGCTCTACCTGTCTGCGATCACGGTAGCCGAACTGCGTGCAGGTATCGCGCTAATACCTGCCGGAAAGCGCCGGGACAGCCTGCATGAAAACTTGGAAAAACGCCTGCTGCCGATGTTCGCCAATCGGGTGCTGTCGTTCGATATGGCTTGCACAAAAGCCTATGCCGAGCTACTTGCCAAGTCCCGCGCTGCCGGCTTGGCGGTCGAAACGGCCGATGCCTTCATTGCCGCCGTCGCCCTCGCCAACGGCTTCGCCGTAGCCACCCGCGACACCCGTCCTTTTGAAGTTGCTGGGGTGAACGTCATCAACCCTTGGCAAGCATCGCCATGAAGCAATGCCAGCAGGGAGACGATGCCCTCCGTTTGATGAAAATAACGAGTGCGCACATAATGCGTGTAAATAGTGATAACCGGAGCTCACAATGAACATCACTCTCTCAGTGGACGAACAAGTCGCTCAACGCGCCCGCGAGGCAGCTCAAAAAATGGGGAAAAGCCTGAACCAGGCGGTGCGTGATTATTTGGAGCAATTGGCGGGCAGTTCGCGCCGGGGCCAAGAATGGGCCCAGTTTGAGGCGCGTTGCCTCCAGTCAACTGCGCAACTTGGCGGCTGGAAATTCAACCGCGACGAAGCCAACGAGCGTTGACACTGTGGCAGATCGCAGCTTTATCGATACCAACGTGCTCGTCTATGCCGAGGCCAGCGACGCGCCCGACAAACAGCAAACTGCGTTGGCCCTGCTCAAACAGCTTTATGAAACCGGCACCGGCGTGCTGTCAACCCAAGTTCTGCAAGAGTATTGCAATGTGGCCATCCAAAAACTCAGACTGCCAGCAGCGCACATTCGGGCTCAACTTGATATGTATGAGCAGTTTGAAATTGTGCAGGTCACGCCGGCCATCGTTCGCGCAGGGCTTGACTTGAACCAAACCCGAAGCGTCGCGTTTTACGATGCGCTCATCATTGCATCTGCCCAAGCCGCAGGCTGTAAGCTGCTGTTCAGCGAAGACCTGAACACGGGTGAAGTCATTGCCGGTGTGCGTCTACTCGACCCATTCATCTTGAAGGTTTGAAGGGCCTTAAAAGTGGATTTCCGAAAAAGGGTTTGGCAATGCGTGCCAAAAGGGTAAGTAGGTAAGCGCGAAATCGCGTGCCGGGGATTCAGGGATGCCTAGCCCTTGGCGTAGGGGAGGATTTGCGTACTTTCACGCAGGAGCTAAAGCCATGCGCAATCGGCGTGCTGCGTCTTCGGCGCGGGCATCGTCAATCTCGCGCAGCACTGCGATCATGTCCACATCGGCATTGGAGCGCTCGAAATGTCCTGTGAGCACGGTATCGTTGCCCAATAAACCGGCTTGGTACAAGCTCCACATTTCTGGGCCATAGTCTGTCTTCAAAAGCACGGGCGCGAACTGGCCGAAAAAGTCCCGTAGATTGCCCACATCGCGCAGCAACATGCGTTGCGCATGGTTGTTGCCTGCGGCGTCTACCGCTTGCGGCAGGTCAATGATGACCGGTTCGTCCACGCCAGGTGAATCGCCGTTGCCTGGCGTGTGCGCCAGCAAAATATTGAACTCCGACAAATCACCGTGCACTACACCCGCACACAACATGCGCACCACTTCGGCAATCAGCGTGGCGTGATGCTTCATAGCTTGCGCGGGTGTAAAGGACACGTCATTCAATCGTGGCGCTGCGTCGCCATGCGCGTCGGTCACCAACTCCATCAACAGCACGCCGTCAAAAAAGTTGTAGGGCTGGGGTACGCGCACGCCAGCAGCGGCCAACCGGTAAAGCGCATCGACCTCGGCGCTTTGCCATGCGGACTCTTGTTCTTGCCGGCCAAATTTGCTGCCTTTGGCCATGGCCCGGGCCGAGCGCGAGTTTTTGACCTTGCGGTTTTCGGTGTAATCCACCGCCTGCCTAAAGCTCCGCTGGGTGGCCTCTTTGTAAATTTTGGCGCAACGGGTTTCGTCCCCACAGCGCACCACGTACACCATGGCTTCTTTGCCGCTCATGAGCTGGCGAACCACGGTGTCGATCAGACCCTCATCCACAAGGGTTTGCAGTCTTGGCGGTGCTTTCATGTTCGTCGCGTCAGCGGCTCACCACCGACCAACCCGCATGCAGGTTAGTTTTGTTGTTTTCGTACTCCCAAGCGGTACCGCAGCGATCGCACACATAGTTCGTGACGGTGGCGGGGCCATGGCCTCGGTCTTCTTTTCGGTGGGTACCTTGCACCAATTCAGCGTGGCCAGGGGCACGGCGCCAGTGCTGTTGGACTCCTGAGCAGGGCTCGCACAAGTCAGATTTTGAATCTGGCACTGTATTCGGTAAGACTGGCATGCTTGTATTTTTTGAAAATTGCCAATGCTGGCAGTACCCAGATTGGAAGGTGTCTGATTTTTTGAAAACCGAGTTAAGAGTCATTGCTGAGGGACCCGAACCTCAACCTCGATACTAAACCGATTGAGTGCAGACTTCCGGTCCGGAATCGGTATGTTTCATTTTTGGCTGATATTCCTCAGTGCCAAAATAGTGCACAGTCTACGTCCACACAGGACGGGTCCCAGCGCAGAGACCATTCACATCGAGATCCAAGGTGGTGGCGCAAGGGCGAGCGTGCACTAAGACATGAATTTCGCACGACCTGCCCCAGTGGCTTGACGCCGGCAACGATGCCTTGATTGAGTTGGACATTGCAGGCCGCAGCCGTCCTAGCTCTCGTACGGAAAAGACGATTGGCTGTCTGCAGGCATCTTCCGCTGCCTTACAGCTGCGACCCCTAACCAGCGCACAAGCAGGGCCAAGCTACCCGGGTAAGCAGTGAGCGTGCTTAGCTGTCAATTTTCTCCTAGCCTGCTTGTGTAGAACCAAGCCGCGTTTTCTGTGGTCGGATCACGCAGGCCCCTAGGGAAACTGGTGACAGTAAATCCAGCCCCGGAGTTGACTACTTCTGACCCATACAACTCGCGTAGTACGTCACCGTACCTGCCCAGTCAGAAAATATGCCAATAATTCCCACATCCTTGGCCAAAACGTCCAAGGCCTCCAGGATATCGCCCTCGCGTGAAATGGCGTTGTTGACACTTTGGTAGTACCAACCGCCTTTGCCGGATGCCATCACGCCAGAGCGCTCTAAGCTCCAGGTAATGATGGACAAACCGGCTTGCTTCGCATTTTTTGCATAAGCGGAAGCCACCAATTTCCCGTCTTTCGCGTCCAATAGCGCAAAGATCGGAGGCGCGACAATTTGGATACCCTCGTTTTTATAGCTGATCAGCTTTGCAAGGTCTGGCAGGTCCGCAAGCTTGTCCGCCCCGTCTAGGAAAACCGCTTGTTTGGCAAATTGCGGTTCGTTCTTTATCCAATAGCGAATGTCGTTGAGATCAAACGACTGAGGGAACACCTTGCTGGGCGCTACTTTCGCTGCCCTATATTCATCGATCATTTTTTGCGCATACGCTTCTTGTGTGAACCCATCAAAGGGCATGGTCACGGTGGCGGATTTGAGCTCAGGCGTCATCTTGACACCCAGCTTTTGAAACAAGGCAATGCTTTCCTGATGCGTCATTAAGGTGCCGCTGGTGGGGCCACTGTACAGGTCGGTGCGCCAGTTTGCAGTACCGCCCATAAACTCCTGCGCAGTCTTGGCCATAGGGTTGAAGGCGTCCATCTTGCCGCGCAGTGTTTTAAATTCGGCCAAGGTGATGTCGCTGGTTCGGCATTCAGCTGTGGCGGGCACATTCTTTTCAGCGTCGTACGGCGTAAATGGTTTGCTGCACTTTGCCGCCAAAGGTGTCGCCAAAATATTGGTGGTGGTGTGCAGATCGTTTTGCGCATGGCGGCAAACCAATTGCTTGTCCTTGGTAAATGTCACATCGCACTCGACGATACCCGCGCCCATGCGCGCCGCTGCTTCGTAGGACTCTTGGGTGTGCTCAGGAAACATCATGGCGGCGCCACGATGCCCAATTGAAAAGTTGGTTTTTTTGAATGGGCCGTTGGAGCAACTTTGCAGCTTTGCCTTCAGCGGGCTCTCAACCATATCCGCGACCAGGAAGTAAGGGCGAGGGCCGACCTGGATATTGCTTACCGTCGCAGGGCTTTGGGCCCAAGACGATACGCTGCACCCCACTGCCAACAGGGCAAGGGCTAAACGCTGTGTAGAAATACGCATGGGAAAACTCCTTTGAGGTAGATGCTATTGGAATTCCTCATCCTAAAGACAACTAATTACATGCCAGTGACAGCGGCCGGGGGAAGAAAGTGCCGACATATAAAACGTACATAATCAGGTAAAGATAGGGGAGCGCGGTCGTCAAACGGAGATTCGGCATGGATGAGGCAGAAGTCGCTTCGGCTCCCCGCACAGGCGTGGCCGTCTTGGGTGCAGCCGCACTGTTAGAAGCCTGTGGTGGCAGTGGCACCCCCAGCCAAGTGGCAGCAGGCCTGCCGGATGCCAACTTGACGGCAAGCTACGAGGCCGCGCGCTTCTTACAGCATGCGCAGTTTTCCTCGTCCGAGGCTGAAATCGCCGCGGTCCGATCCCAAGGAACTTCCGCCTGGCTGGACGGGCAAATAGCTTTGAACTCGAGCCTGGGCGCTTGGGACTGGTTAAAGCAGCGCGGCTACAGCGTGATCGATCAAAATCGGTTCTATGAAATGGAATACCAATCCAACTACATGGCTTGGTACCAGATCATGGCGTCGCCCGACGGCGTTCGCAGGCGCATTGCGTTGGCCTTGTCTGAATTTTTTGTGGTCGGTGGCGCGGGCGTGGGAACCCTTACCTGGGGGCAGTTCGCCATGGGCGCGTATTGGGATGTGTTGTGCAAAAACGCATTCGGCAACTTCCGGGTCTTGCTGGAAGAGATTACGCTCAATATTGCGATGGGGGAGTTCCTTAACACGCTGGGCAACCAAAAAGAAGATGCCACTACGGGCCGTCTGCCTGACGAGAACTACTCCCGCGAGGTCATGCAATTGTTCACCATTGGCCTACTGCAACTCAATGTGGATGGCACACCCAAGTTGGGAGCTAACGGACAAGCATTGGAGACTTTTACCCAGTCGGATGTGTCCAACCTGGCACGTGTATTTACCGGCTACGAGTCGGACACCAGCGAGGGCTACTCCCAAAGCGCTATTGCGCCCACCTACACGATTCGCAACGTGGGCTATACCCGCCGACCCATGGTGCTCAACGCCAAACGCCACTCCAGCTTGCGTGCCGAGTTTTTAGGCGCTGTCGTGGAGGCCGGGACCGACGGAAAAACTGCCCTCAAGATCGCCCTAGATACGTTATTTCAACACCCGAATGCAGGACCATTTTTTGCCCGCCAAATGATTCAGCGTTTGGTGTGCTCGGACCCCTCACCCAACTATGTAGCGCGGGTGGCTACGGTGTTTAACAACAATGGCAAAGGCGAGCGCGGCGACTTGGCGGCAGTGTTCAAAGCCATTTTGCTGGACACCGAAGCCACCAGCTCTGCCGGTTTGACTTCGACTACGTTTGGCAAACTGCGCGAGCCCATGGTGCGCACCGCGCAGTGGGCGCGTACCTTTAAGGCCACCTCTCTCAAAGGTACTTGGAAAATTGGCAACCCCAATTACTCGGCCGTAGATGCACTGGGCCAAAGTCCATTGCAAGCGCCCTCGGTGTTCAATTTTTTCCGGCCTGGTTATATCCCCCCGTCTACCGCCATGGCCCTGAGCAAGGCCACGGCGCCCGAGTTTCAATTGGTCAATGAAAGTACGACGGCCTCCTATATCAATTACCTGCAAAACTTTTTGATCAACGGCATGTGGGTGCGCGCACCGGAGTTGATCATCTCCCCCGATGAACCTACCGCCACCGATGGACCCGACATCGTTCCCGATTACACCGCTGAAATAGCCTTAGTGGGTAAGCCCGCGGAATTGATCACCCGGCTTAATCTCTTGTTGTGTGCCGGTCAGTTGTCATCGGAGACGGTCACGATGATGGTCACGGCCTTGAGCCATGACCAGGCAAACGCTAGCAGTTCAGACAGCACCAAACGCAGCTATGTAGCTAAGGCGCTGATGTTCGTCATGTGCTGCTCCGAATACCTAGTTCAAAAATAGCGAGGTCAAATTGGAGCACTCCGACACCGATCCAACCCGCCGCGATTTTCTTCGCCGCACCGGGCAAGCCACCCTTACCGGCTTGGCCGCCCCCTGGCTACTCAACCTGAGCGCAATGGGCGAGGCTGCGGCCTTTGCCTCCACGGACTACAAGGCATTGGTCTGCGTATTTTTATTCGGCGGTAACGACTATGCCAATACCGTGGTTGCCTATGACGATGCCAGTTATGCAAAATATGCCACTATTCGCGCCGCTGGCTCGGGCGGTACGAACGGCATGGCGCTGGATAAAGACGCCCTGGCAGCCACCTTGCTCAAGCCCACCACCGCCTTGCCGCAAGGGCGCCAATTTGCACTCAATCCGGCCATGAAAGGCCTAGCTAATTTATTCAATACTGGCAAGGCGGCGGTACAACTCAACGTCGGGCCCTTGATCGTTCCCTTGACGCGCGAGCAATACGACAGCAGCAACCGCGTCAAATATCCGCTACCCCCCAAATTGTTTTCGCACAACGACCAGCAATCCGTGTGGCAGTCTTCCTCGCCCGAAGGCTCCACCATTGGCTGGGGGGGCAAAATGGGCGACGTCGCCCTGAGCAATAACAGCGACTCGCTTTTTACCTGCATCTCACTGAGCGGCAATAGCGTGCTTTTGGCAGGAGACTCGGCGCTGCAGTACCAGTGCAGCACCAGCGGGGCCATCGCGGTGCGTAATTTGACCAACAATTTTTTCTACCAAACTGAAATCAAAAACGCTTTTGCGGCCATGCTGCAACAACCGCGTAAACATGTGCTGGAGAACGAATACAACACTGTGATGAAACGCGGTATCACCGCCCAGGCCAAAGTTGCCCAAGGCCTGTCTACGGTGCAATTGCAAACCGCGTTTCCAGCAGCAAATGCATTGGGCAATCAGCTCAAAATGGTCGCGCAGTTGATAGGCGCTCGCAATTCCTTGGGCGCCAAAA
Organism: Comamonadaceae bacterium; assembly: GCA_947503685.1. GTDB lineage: Bacteria > Pseudomonadota > Gammaproteobacteria > Burkholderiales > Burkholderiaceae_C > Allorhodoferax. Next base: position 8,207 of record CANNEW010000071.1, read on the forward strand.
GACAAGTGTTTATGGTCTCGCTCGGTGGCTTTGACTTGCATGACTACCTCAATACCAAACATGCCCCGTTGTTACAGCAAATCGACGATGCCCTGTCGGCGTTCTATCAGGCCACTGTGGAACTCGGCGTAGCCGATAAGGTCACCGCCTTTACAGCTTCCGACTTTGGCCGTACCTTGGCATCCAATGGCGATGGATCGGACCACGGCTGGGGCTCGCACCACCTGATGGTGGGTGGCGCCGTCAAAGGCGCAGCGTTTTATGGCACCGCCCCACCCATCAGCATCACAGACACCCTGGCGCCCGATGACCAATGGCATGTGGGACAAGGCCGTTTGTTGCCCAGCACCTCTGTAGATCAATACGCCGCCACCCTTGCCAAGTGGTTCGGCGTGGCCGACAGCGAAATGGGTGCGCTGCTGCCTAATCTGAAAAACTTTGGTGCTGCGGCTGGCCGCCCAGACTATCCGACCAATTTGGGGTTCATGGGCTAATCCAGACTTTTTGCCAGCGGGCGATAGAGGCGCAGCTTTGGCGCGTGCGGAGCAATTATTTCAAAACGATGGTGATGCACAGCTGGTAGCCCACACCCCAGACCGATTTGATCGCACCTTCAGCGATTTCGCCGTGGGTACTTTTGAGTTTTTTGCGCAGCCGGCCAACCAACTCTTCCAAGGTGTGCTTGCTCATGGGTGGCGCATTCTCGGTGCTGCCAAATAGGTCGTATATGGCCCAGGACTACACCACGGGGTGCCCATAGACAAAGCAACTATTTCCGTTTCCTCAGTACCCTGGGTAAAACCAAAACCGCGAGCACGACACATAAGAGCGTCAGCGACATGGGGCGCTCTAAGAATATCGTCCACTTGCCTTCGCCAATAGACAGCGCGTTGCGCAATTGCGCTTCAGCCAAAGGGCCCAAAATCATGCCGACTACGACGGGTGCGGTAGGGAAGTCAAAGCGCCGCATCACCAGGCCGAGTAAGCCAATGCCGTAGAGCAAAACCAGGTCAAACGCGCTTTGGCGCATGCCGTAAGCGCCCACGGTGGCAAATATCAAAATTCCCGCGTAGAGCTGGGGCTTGGGCACTTTGAGTAGCTTGACCCACAAGCCAACCAAAGGCAAGTTAAGCACCAGCAACATCACATTGCCGATGTACAGCGAAGCAATCAAAGCCCAGACCAAACTCGCCGAGGTGGTAAACAGCTGTGGCCCGGGCTGGATGCCGTAGTTTTGAAAAGCGCCCAGCAAAATCGCCGTGGTATTGCTCACCGGGATACCCAAGGTCAGCAAGGGAATCAGGGCCGTGGTGACCGTCGCGTTATTGGCGGCCTCGGGCCCGGCCACGCCTTCAATCGCGCCCTGGTTGCCAAACTCAGCCAGGTGCTCGCCTTTGGCCAACTTCTTTTCTACCGCGTAACTGAGGAAGGTGGGAATCTCTGTGCCACCGGCGGGGATACAGCCAAACGGCGCCCCGATGGCGGTGCCGCGCAGCCACGCCGGAAAAGATCGACGCCAGTCGCTGGCGCTCATAGTGACACGGCTGAGCTTGTTTTCAGACTCCTTCACTGCGCCTTCAAACAGCACCGCGTGCAAGGCTTCTGCGACAGCGAACAGACCCACTGCAACCAAGACGATTTCAACGCCATCCAGAAGTTCTGGCACACCGCCGGTGTAGCGCGCTTGCCCGGTAATTTGGTCCATACCGATGAGACCGATCGCAAGCCCTACAAACAAGGCGGTCAGCCCGCGCACCGTGCTTTGACCCAACACAGCACTTACCGTAGTCAGCGCCAAGAGCATCAGGCAAAAGTACTCGGGCGGTCCCAAGCGAACGGCGTAATCGGCCAGCACCGGCGCAAACAAGGTCACGATGATGGTGGCGATCGTTCCAGCAATAAAGGAGCCAATTGCCGCGCTTGCCAAGGCAGCCCCAGCGCGGCCGCTCTTGGCCATCTTGTTCCCCTCCATCGCAGTGACCATGGTGG
>CANNEW010000072.1 GCA_947503685.1 Comamonadaceae bacterium
GTTCCGTACAGCAAAGGACTGCTCGGCCATTCGGATGCCGATGCTTTGCTGCATGCGATCACCGACGCGCTGTTTGGCGCTGCGGGCGTGGGCGACATCGGCACGCATTTTCCGGATACCGATGCCGCATTTAAAGGCGCGGACTCTTCGGTCTTGCTGGCAGAGGCGGCGCGCTGCATTCGCGAAAAAGGCTATCTGATTGGCAATGTGGACAGCACCATCATCGCCCAAGCGCCCAAACTCGCGCCATTTATTGGCGCGATGCGCGCGCGGATTGCCGACATTTTGGGCATCGCGCCGGACTGTGTGAACGTCAAAGCCAAGACCGCCGAAAAAATGGGCCCTGTGGGCGAGGGTCTGGCCATCGAGGCGCGGGCAGTGGTGTTGTTGCAACGCAGGTAATAAGTGCTTTGTGGCTTGCCCCTTGCGCACTGCGTGCATGGCGTCCCCGGAATGCGCTTCACGTAATTTTTATTTCAAACTTTTGAAAGCAGCAAAAGAGATGCAGCGGTTTTTCTATGCAAGCATGGTGCTCTGCGCGGCACTCTTCATCAACGCCTGCGGTGGCGGTTCGAGCAGCACCGATGGATCAGTCAGTGGCATCACCGTAACTGTACCGGGCGTACCTTTCGGTGTATCCGCTAGCGCAGGCAATGCTGCGGCCGCTGTGAGTTTTAGCGCCCCCTCGTCCAACGGCGGAGCCGCGATCAGCAGCTATACAGCTTCCTGCGTCAGCGGCGCATCGGCTGCAATAAGTGCCATGGGAAGCGCCAGCCCATTCACGGTTTCCGGCTTGACCAATGGCCTCGCCTATACCTGTACAGTCCTGGCGACCAATAGCGCAGGCAATAGCGCGGCTTCTGCATCGGCGACGGTGACGCCCTCGGCGCCGACATCGGGCACCAGCGTGAGCTACTCCACCCCCGCGCCTTTTGTGAACGCGGTGCAAGCCAGTTACACGCCGGGATCGCTTACGCCGACCAGTGCCTTGAGCAATAGAGGGCGCTACCTGATATCGGATACATCGACCGGCGGGAGTGACGCAAATTTCCTGACCATAGTGGACCCGTATAGTGCCGCAGCGGGCTACGGCGCCGGTGCGGAAAAAATCCTTTCGACCAATGCGAGCTACCAAAATTTCCTGGCCAAGTTAGTACAACTAGTGGCGCAGAGCGATGGCTTTTACCGTCTGGACTCCCATCTGCACCCGAATAATTCCATAGATGCACGGGCAGCAGACTCTTATCAGCTGAAGTTTCGCAACAACTTCGGTAAGGTGTCCACGAGGTATGGCTATGTAACCTTCAGCTACGACAACAGCACGAAAAAATTGCAGGCGAAAAAACGGTACCTGTATGACCTGGCCATCGCCAGCAGCACTGGCACTGCGAGCTACACCCTCGACGCCAATTTTGCGGCTAGTGACTACTACGTCAAGCTGAGCGGTACTAGCTTTAGTTTGGTGGCTGGTGCGGCCAATGCGACGCCCTTGTACTTTTTCAATTCACCTTTAGACCTGGGTATTCCAACCTTTATGAATCCGAAGGGCATCGGCTTTGTTGCCAATGCTGCGGCACCTTTCAAAATCAAAGACAGCGCAACGGCAGTGCTCACAAACTTTGCCAACAACCTCTCGACTAGCTACAAAAATCAAGTAAGCGTTGCGGGTCCCGACGTCAGTACCAAGGCCGCTGCGGTTTTGATGCTGGCCAGCATCAAAACAACGCTAGTTGCCAATGGTGAAGCCCTGCGCTATGCGCCAGAGGTGTACACCGCATTTCGCGACGGGGCGCTGGCCGCCAAGTTAGTCAGCGACGGCATTGCCGATGGCACGCCGGGACAGTACATGGTGCCTTACGTATATTTCACCAATGAAAGAGATACTACTACCGGCTCCTACCATCCCTTTATGGTGATAGTCCACCACGGCAACCAGTCCTCCCCTAATGGCTTGATCGACATACCGCGCCCGCCCGGCGATGGTACGCAACCTTATGGCGATGGCAAGGTAACCCGCTATGCGAATATGGAAGGCTATATCACGGCGATACCCCTGAAGAATTACGGGCAGGTTAGCGCTGTCACGCAAAACAGTTTTACGAGCAATTTATGGATAGACGTCAACGGAATAGTTAGCTTGCCTGGCAGCGGTAGCTATTCGATGCCAAAAAATGTGTACACCTGGGCGGACAAGGCGGATAACGGCGTGTTGATCGACGGCTCGGTGATGTTCCCGGTGTTTAACAACGTGTTGATGCCCTCGCATTTGGCTGGCGAATTGTCTGCCAGTGGCTGCCATGTGGGTCAGGGTGGCGGCGGGCCGCATTGCCATGCCGATGGCTACCGCCCGGGATTCCCCCTGGGCTTGTACAACGATGCCGATTACGTGGGTAAGACCCACCCACCCCTGATTGGGTTTGGCTACGACGGCATTGCTTTATTCGGCCTGTACCGAAGCGGCAGCGATACCGCGATGCTTGGCTACGCCATCGCGCTCGACGGCTTTGGTGCGCATGAGCATGATGGCATCGGCTACCACTACCATGCGCACACGGTTGATAACTACCAACCAGAAAACACCACAGACACCAGCTATAAGTCCACCCTCCATGTCCTCATGAAAGGTGCTTACATTGGCAAGACTGCATTGATTCCCTTTTTCAGACAAAACTCTAGTTTCAATAACAATAAATACTTAGGTGGCACGCTTGCGTCCCCATAGGGTTGGTATGCAAATGTCGCGGCGACGCCTTATGTTGGCCGCTGGCGTCGGCCTAGGTCTGGCAGCCTTTGGCGTATTGGTATCGGCGCAAAGTGTGGCGCATCCCAACACACTGGCTATCGTCCCTGAAGACGGCAAGAATTTGGCGTTTCAATTCAGCTTGAACCTGCCGCAAGTGCTGCACCAGTTGCTGTCTCCCAGCACGCCTTTCCCCGCATTTTTGCAAAGCTACGCGCACATGCCGCCTGCTGCGTGGGCTGCGGCCCTGCAAAAAGGCAAAGCCAAGCTGGAGGCGAACTGGGTGTTGACTTTGCCCGGGGGCCGTCCTATCCGCTTGCAATCTTGGCAATGGCCGGACCCCGATGCGATTGCGCAAAGCCTCAAGGCGCAGGAGCTAATCCTCCAGATGGCGGAGCAGTCACGACCGCATCTGGACCCGGTACGGGTGCTAGCGCGCTTGCAGACGCCTGGGCCCATCCATCAAGCGCAGTTGCAACTGCCTTCGGCCCTGTATCCGATAGAGGTCACCATCAAAACCGACACTTTCTGGCTGACCTCTCAGATACCCTTGGCCAGGGTCACGCTCCCCTAGCCGGGCGCTAGAAAGGCCTATTGCGCCGCCCAGCCGCCATCCATATTCCAGGCCACGCCGCGGACATTGTCAGCCGCGGCCGAGCATAAAAACACGGCCAGTGCGCCCAGCTCTTCGGGCGTAGTGAATTGCAGCGAAGGCTCTTTTTCCGCCAACAACTGGCGTTTGGCGTCTTCGTTGCTGATGCCCAGCGCGGCCGCTTTGGCATCGACTTGTTTTTGCACCAGCGGCGTTAACACCCAGCCCGGGCATATCGCGTTGCAGGTTACGCCGCTGGTGGCGTTCTCCAGCGCGGTCACCTTGGTCAAGCCCACCAGGCCGTGTTTGGCAGCGACATAGGCAGACTTTTCGGCCGAGGCCACCAGGCCGTGTACCGAGGCGATGTTGAGGATGCGGCCCCAGTTACGCACCTGCATGCCGGGCAGGGCAAAGCGGCTGGCGTGGAAAGCACTACTCAGATTGATGGCGATCACCGCGTCCCAGCGCTCGGGCGGAAAATATTCGACGCGGGCCACATGCTGTATGCCTGCGTTGTTCACCAAAATGTCCACACCGCCAAAAGTGGCCTCGGCATGGCGCACCATGGCCTCGATCTCTGCGGGCTTGGACATGTCGGCGCCGTGGTAGCTCACCTGCACACCGAGGGCCTTCACCTGAGCCACGGCGGCATCCACTTCGCCAAAGCCGTTCATCACGATATTGGCGCCCTGGGCGGCCAGGGCCTTGGCCAAGCCCAGGCCGATGCCGCTGGTGGATCCGGTGACGAGGGCGGTTTTGCCTTTGAGCATAGGTATTTCTCCAATTCAATCGATGGGTTCTATTAGGATGTGCGCATTATCGAAGGCCTGCGCTACGCTCTCCTTACAGCCCCTGAACATAACCTTGTGCCATTTGACTTATGCAAGCTGAACTTCTCTACCTCGATTGCACCGCCCCGGTGGCCCACCGCATGGCCTATTGGCAATGGGGCGACCCGCAAGCCAACCACACTGTGGTGTGTGTGCACGGCCTTTCACGCCAGGGGCGAGACTTTGACGTGCTGGCCCAGGCCCTGGTCGAACGCTCCAAAACACCGCTGCGCGTGGTCTGCCCGGATGTGGTGGGCCGGGGTAAAAGCGACTTTTTGGCCGATCCGCAGGGCTACCAATTACCCACCTATGTGGCCGACATGTTGCAACTTGTGGCCCAGCTCAAGCCCACCACGCTGGACTGGGTGGGCACCAGCATGGGCGGCTTAATCGACATGTTGCTCTGCGCTTATGCGCCTTCCGTGGGTACGTCGGTGCGCCGTTTGGTGCTTAACGACGTGGGCCCGGTGATTCAATGGCAAGCCTTGCAACGCATTGGCCAATACCTGGGCAAAAGCGGGCAGTTCGCCACTGTGCAAGAAGCGGCCGATGCCATGTGGGCCATCAGCAGCAGCTTTGGGCCGCACACCCCAGCCCAATGGCTGGCGCTGTCGCAGCCCATGCTCAAACCCGTGCCTAGCCCGCAAGGCGGCACGGCATTGATGCTGCATTACGACCCGGCCATTGCACTGCCCTTTGGCGCAATGACAGAGCAACAGGCTAAAGAAGGTGAAGCGCTGTTGTGGCAGGCCTACGATGCCATCAGCGCGCAGACCTTGTTGCTGCGCGGCGCACAGTCTGATTTGTTGTCCGCAGACACCGCGCAGCAAATGACGCAGCGCGGCCCCAGGGCGCAGTTGGTGGAGTTTGCGGGCGTGGGCCATGCGCCTACTTTGATCGCATCCGATCAGGTGGACACTGTCGCCAACTTTGTGCTGGCTGCTTGAGGCAACGCCCACCTGCCTTGCCATGAACGCCGCGATCGACTCCTTGCCTGTGCAGGCGGACGCGCTGTCGCGGGCCCGGGCTTTTGCCGAGCCTTTGCTTGCCAGCGCGCACCTGGACACTGCCGAAAACATGCTCGACCATGCGGATGCGGTGGCCGCCATACTGCGCGGCATTGGTGGTTCCGAAGCCATGCAAGCGGCCAGCTATTTGGTCTATGCCAGCGAACACCTGAATAAGCCGCACGAAGTCATCAGCAAAGCCTTTGGCGAAAACTTCGCCGATCTGGCGCAAGAGACCACCAAGCTAGTGCGTTTGCAGCGTATGGCGCGCATCGCGCAAAACGCTGCCAGCCGCGCCGGCCAGGTCGCACCCATGGCGCAGACCGCAGCCGCGCAAACCGAAAGCGTGCGCAAAATGCTGCTGGCTTTTTCGCGCGATTTGCGCGTCGTCATGCTGCGCCTGGCTTCGCGCTTACAAACCCTGCGCCATTTCGCGGCCAGCAAATTGCCGGTGCCGCCGGGCTTGGCGGCTGAGTCGCTGCAAGTTTTTGCACCGCTGGCTAACCGCCTGGGCATTGGGGATATCAAATGGGAGATCGAGGACTTAGCTTTTCGCTTTCTGGAACCGGATACCTACCGCGAAGTGGCCGGCTGGCTGGACCAAAAACGCAGCGCGCGCGAAGCGGCGGTAGAGCATGTGCGCCACACATTGGGCGATGAGTTGCAGGCCCAAGGGCTGCAAGCACAAGTACAAGGCCGGCCTAAACACATTTACAGCATTGTCAAAAAAATGCGCGGCAAGTCCCTGGACTTTGCACAGGTGTACGACATCCGTGCGCTGCGCGTGATCGTGCCCTCGGTGCCTGATTGCTATGCAGCGCTCAGCTGGGTGCATAGCCGCTTCACGCCGGTCACCGAAGCGTTTGATGACTACATCGCCCGCCCCAAAGCCAATGGCTACCAGTCGCTGCACACCGTGGTGCGCGATGGAGAGGGCCAGGCTATCGAGGTGCAAATCCGCACCACCGCCATGCACCAGCATTCCGAGCACGGCGTGGCCGCGCATTGGGTGTACAAAGAAGCGGGCGCCAAGGGTTATGGCGGCGTATCGGCCACCGGTTCTTACGAAGCCAAAATCGCTGTGCTGCGCCAACTGCTGGCCTGGGAGCGCGAGCTGTCGGGCGCTGCGGCCAAGCCCGGCGACGCGCGCGGTGCAACGGATGCGGCCTTGTTGGAGGATCGCATTTATGTCTTCACGCCCGACGCGGCGATTGTGGAATTGGCCCAAGGCGCCACGCCGATTGACTTCGCCTACAGCGTGCACACCAACTTGGGCCACCGCTGTCGTGGTGCCCGCGTGGACGGCGTGCTGGTCCCGCTGAATACGCCGCTCAAAAACGGCCAAACCGTGGAAGTGACGACGGTCAAAGAAGGCGGCCCCTCGCGCGACTGGCTCAACCTGGAACTTGGCTTTCTGGTCAGCCATCGGGCACGCGCCAAAGTGCGGGCCTATTTCAACGCTTTGGCTTTAGACCAGACGGTGGCCAAGGGCCGCGAAGCGGTTGAAAAGCTCTTGCAGCGGGAAGGCAAAACCGCGCTGAAGCTGGACGACCTGGCCAGCCAATTGGGCTTTCAGAGCGCCGACGATTTGTTTGAAGTGGTGGGCAAAGACGAGTTCTCGCTGCGCAATATTGAAATCCTGCTGCGCCCGCCCGAGCCTGCGCCGGATGCCGATGATGTCGTCCACCTGAAAAAACCACGCGCCGCGCCCACGGGCAAGGGCGGCGTGCTGGTGGTGGGTGTGGACTCGCTGATGACGCAACTGGCCAAATGCTGCAAACCCGCGCCGCCCGATGTGATCAGCGGCTTTGTCACGCGCGGCAAGGGCGTTAGCGTGCACCGCGCTGATTGCTCTAATCTGCGCAACATGGTGCAACGCAGCGGCGACCGCGTCATCGAAGTGCAATGGGGCCAGTCCCCCAGTGCCGCCACCGGGGGCAGCGTTTACCCGGTGGACGTAGCCGTGGAGGCGGTGGACCGCCAAGGCCTTTTGCGCGATATTTCCGAGGTCTTTGCCAAAGAAAAAATGAACGTCATCGGCGTGCAAACCCAAAGCGTCAAAGGCATCGCCTGGATGACCTTCACCATCGAAGTGGCCGACTCAGGGCGGCTGGGCAAAGTGCTGGGAACGATTGGCGGGCTCTCTGGCGTGCGGGCGGCGCGCAGGCGTTAGTCGCTAGTCGGTTTCACTGCGTCCCAAAAATCCGATCCCCCGCATCGCCTAAGCCCGGCAAGATGTAGCCGTGTTCATTGAGCTCGCGGTCGATGGCGGCGGTGTAGATTTCTACGTCGGGGTGGGCTTCGTGCAAGGTGTTGATGCCCACCGGCGCCGTGAGCAGGCACATGAATTTGATGGACTTGGGCTTGCATTGTTTGATGCGGGTAATCGCCGCCACCGCTGAGTTGCCGGTGGCCAGCATCGGGTCTACCACCACCACGTCGCGCGATTCCATGTCTTTGGGCATCTTGAAGTAGTACTCCACCGCTTGCAGGGTTTCGTGGTCGCGGTACAGGCCGATGTGGCCCACGCGCGCGCCGGGCACCACGCTCAGCATGCCGTCCAAAATGCCGTTGCCCGCGCGCAATATCGACACAAACACCAGCTTCTTGCCGTCGATCATCTTGGCTTGCATCACTTCCAGCGGTGTTTCAATTTGCACGTCCTGGGTTGCCATATCGCGCGTCACTTCATAGGCCATCAGGCTGCTCAGTTCGTTGAGCAGGCTACGAAAGCTGTTGGTGCTGGCCTCTTTTTTGCGCATCAGCGTGAGCTTGTGCTGCACCAGCGGGTGGTCGATCAGGTGCACATGGGAGCGGGCGGCGGGGGAGATGGCAACAATAGTCATGGCTTGGTGGTGGGTAAGAGTGAAGGGGTATGCCCCTGACGGGTCAAACTCTAACCGATGTGTCGTGGCTGCCAGCCCAGAAGCCCGGGGCACCAAGCAGCGCAGGGCAGCTTTCAGGCCAGCGACCGTGCTTGCCCGGCCGATTCAGTCGGCCTTGGCCTCGGCGCGGCTTTGGCGCAACTGCCACAGGATATGCCCGAGCAGCGCAAAAAACACCACCGCGCCGCCGATCAGCGTGCGCTGGCTGGGGATTTCGTTGTGGATGAGCCAGACCCATAGCGGGCCCAGCACCGGTTCGGCAATGCCGATGAGTGCGGCAATCGCCGAGGGTAGCAGTGGCGCACCAGTCACAAAAAACGCCATGCCCAGGCCCAGGTTGAATGCGCCGAACATAAACAACAGCCCCAGGTCTGCCGGGCTGACCGCAAAGGCCGGTGTCATCACCGCTGCCACGCACGTCGCCATCAAAGTGCCGGTGCACACGGCGGGCATCATTTGGACTTCGGCATGGCGGCGGGTGATGACGGTCGCAGCCGAAAACGCCAGCGCAATCAGCACCGCCAGACCATCTCCAATCGGCGAGACCGTGCCGCCCAGGGATTCGGAGACCATGATGCCCACGCCGGTAATCACGGCGGCAATCGCAACCCAGGTGTTCAAGGGCACGCGTTCACCGAAGAGCAAAAAAGCCATCAGCGCAGCAATCAGCGGCACGCCGGCCTGGATGAGCAAAATATTAGCTACCGTGGTGTAAGACAGCGCCACCACAAAACAGGTGGAGGCCAGCGCAAAACACGCCCCCACTCCTACACCGGCCCAGCCCATGGCGCGAAACAGTTGCAGCGTGCCACGCAGGCCCTGGCGGTGCAGCATGAACCAGAGCAAAAACACCGAGGCAAAGAAAGCGCGCCAGAAAACAATCGTCCAGCTCTCGCTCACGCTCAGGTAGCGTGCAATGGTGCCGCCAAAGCTCCACGCCGTGGCCGAGCCCAGTACCAGCAGCGCGCCGCGCCGGTCAAAGGCCGCTGTTTGCATGGCTTAGCTTGCGCCCAGGCGTTGGATCAGTTCGACCTTGTAGCCGTCGGGGTCGGTCACAAAGGCGATATGCGTGGTGCCGCCTTTGACCGGGCCGGGTGCGCGCGTCACGTTGCCGCCTGCTGTTTTGATCTGCTCGCAAGCGGCATAAATGTCGCTCATGCCCAGGGCCACATGCCCGTACGCGCTGCCCATGTCATAGGACTCGACGCCCCAGTTGTAGGTCAGCTCCAGCTCGGCATGGTCCGGGTTGCTGCCGTAGCCCAGAAAGGCCAGGGTGTATTTGTATTCTGGGTTTTCCGAAGTGCGCAAGAGCTTCATGCCCAGCACCTGGGTGTAAAAATCGATAGATCGCTGGAGATTGCCAACGCGCAACATCGTGTGGAGGATTCGCATGTCGGCCATTGTGCCTCAGCGCTCGCCCATAATGGTTTGCCCCTGGCGACGCCCCCTGCTCTGTGCCGACACGGCCCCACCCGAACCGAGGAATATGAATGTCTGTTTTTACCCGTGTGGTTTTGTTTACCGATGGCGATGGCCGGGCGCGTTTTCGCGAAGAGCCCTTGCCCCTGGGGCAGGGCACGCCCCAATCCATGCTGTCCGAATTATTTGCCAGCGCTGGCTACCAGCTGCGCCACAGCCCGGTGGGCTTTCGCAGCAGTTTTCATTGCACCACGCACCCGCAATGGGTGTTTATTCTGGGTGGGCAGATGGAGATCGGCCTGCAAGGCGGCGCCTCGCGGGTGTTTGGGCCGGGGGCGCATTTTTTCAGCGCCGACCTGCTACCCGTGGGCGCAATTTTTGACCCGCAGGTGCACGGCCACTGGAGCCGCCAGGTCGGAGAAGACCCGCTGGTGACTTTGTTTGTGCGGGCCACCTAAGTTTGATTATTTAGCGCGCAGGCCCACGGTTACCTCCGGGCCCGCCACGGCCACGCTGGCCACCGCCAAAGCCACCACCGCCGCCGCCGCCCGCCGGGCGCTTGCCCCGGTAGCCGCCGCCCCCGCCCCC
>CANNEW010000073.1 GCA_947503685.1 Comamonadaceae bacterium
GCGGTCGCGCTGGCCGAACCAGACGATGGCCTGGTCCAGTGCTTCAGGGGTGAATTCGGGCCAGAGCAAGTCGGTGAAATAGAGCTCGGTATAGGCCATTTGCCAGAGTAAAAAATTACTCATGCGCGATTCGCCACCGGTGCGGATCATCAAATCGGGTTCGGGCACATCGGCCATTTGCAAATACGGCGCCAGGGCCGCGTCGGTCATGGACTGGGGATCAGCCTGCGGATTGGCCTGCTGCCAGGCTTTGAAGGCCTGCAAAATATCCCAGCGACCGCCGTAATTCAAGGCCAGAGTCAGCGTAATTTTGCTGTTGTGCGCGGTCAGTTCCTGTGCATCGGCTATGAGTGCCTGCACCCTGGCGTCAAATTTGGAGGTGTCGCCAATCACCCGTAAACGCACCCCCTGGGCACGCAATTCGCCGATTTCTTTTTGCAGGTAGAGCTTGAGCAAACCCATGAGCGTGCCCACCTCTTCCATTGGGCGGCGCCAGTTTTCGGTGCTGAAGGCGAAAAGTGTCAGGTTTCGGACGCCGCGCTCGGCACAAGCTCGCACAATGGCACGCACTTTGCGCGCACCCACCGTGTGCCCTGCCGCCTTGGGCAAACCGCGCGCACTGGCCCAGCGGCGGTTGCCATCCATAATGATGGCGATGTGCTGCGGTAGGGTGGAACGATGGGAAGTTGACACAAAAATGGGAGTAAACCGGTAGTTTGGTTGCCGACGCACGCGGCCGGATTGCGCGCGCAGAGTGGCGCGATTTTAGCGGTTTAGCCCCTGGCGGGGGTGTTTTTTCTCTCCTGCCCGGCCTGAGGGACAATGCCGACACCATCTGCGCGCCACGCCACAACGGGCACGCCTTGGGGCGTAATCAGCCAGGCTGCACACTTGCAGCGCATCCAGTGAGAGATTGCATTGAGCATACAAACCGACGATTTTTCACCCGCACCGGTCGCCCGCATGGTGTCGGCCGCGCCGCTGTCCGGCCCGGAAGAGGCTATTGAGCGCGCACTGCGTCCCAAACTACTGGACGACTATGTGGGCCAGGCCAAGGTGCGCGAACAACTGGAGATTTTTATCGGCGCGGCCCGCAAGCGAGACGAGGCGCTGGACCATGTGCTGCTGTTCGGCCCGCCCGGCCTGGGCAAGACTACCCTGAGCCACATCATCGCCCACGAACTAGGCGTCAACCTGCGCCAAACCAGCGGGCCGGTACTGGAAAAACCCAAAGATCTGGCCGCGCTGTTGACCAATCTGGAAAAAAACGACGTTCTCTTTATTGACGAAATCCACCGCTTAAGCCCGGTGGTGGAAGAAATCCTCTACCCTGCCCTAGAAGATTACAAAATCGACATCATGATCGGCGAAGGCCCGGCGGCGCGCTCCATCAAGCTCGATTTGCAGCCCTTTACGCTGGTGGGCGCGACCACACGCGCGGGCATGCTGACCAACCCGCTGCGCGACCGCTTTGGCATCGTGGCGCGGCTGGAGTTTTATAGCGCCGAGGAATTGCAGCGCATCGTGACGCGGAGCGCCGGGCTGCTCAAGGTGCCCATGGTCGAGGAAGGCGGATTTGAAATTGCCCGTCGCTCGCGCGGCACACCCCGGATTGCCAACCGCTTGCTGCGCCGGGTGCGCGATTACGCCGACGTCAAGGGCGTGGGCACGATCACCCTGGACATTGCCAACCTCGCGCTCAAGATGCTGGATGTGGACCCGCAAGGCTTTGACCTGATGGACCGCAAACTGCTCGAAGCAGTGATTCACCGCTTTGACGGCGGACCGGTGGGTTTGGACAACATCGCCGCCAGCATCGGCGAAGAGCGCGAAACCATTGAAGACGTGATCGAGCCCTACCTGATTCAGCAAGGCTATCTGCAACGCACGCCGCGCGGACGCATCGCCACCTTGGCGGCCTACCGGCATTTAGGTGTGGCCGCACCGGCCGGGCAGGCGCCGGATTTACTGACCTAGGGAAAGAGGCCCAAGCCGCCCAGCAGCGCCAAGGCTGCAGCTTGCACTGCCAAGGTCTCGAAGGCCCGCAAGCGACCTTGCAAATAGCAACCCATTGCCCACGCGGCAGCACACAATGCGGCGCAATACAGGGCCGCGTGTTGCCAGGGCATGGCATCGGCATGCCACAAATAGACGGTGCTAGCTGCCATCAGGCCGATGCACTGCAGGCTGGAAAAACTGCGTTGCCCGCGGTTTAATGGCGGGTCAAAGCGCTGCACTTGGCCGATGTCAAAGGAGGGTTTGGACGGCGCACCAACAGGCTGCCAGCCCGGCGGCTTGAACCAGACCGCCAACTTATCGCGCCAGCGCGGCGTGCGCCAAGCGGTGGCGCCTAAACCGGCATAGACCTCCAGATTGGCCCACAAAGGGTCCCAGCTATTGAGCGGTGCGCGGGTGCCATAGACGCAGCGTTCCTGCTCTTCTTGGAAGGTGCCAAACAGCCGGTCCCACACCACCAAGATACCGCCGTAGTTGCGGTCCACATAGCCCTCATTGACAGCGTGGTGCACCCGGTGGTTGCTGGGCGAACAAAACACGCGGTCAAACCAGCCGAGCTTGCCCACATGCTCGGTATGCACCCAGAACTGGTAGAGCAAATCGACCAGCGCCACGATGCCAAACAACAGCGGCGGCACGCCCAGCAGCGCCAGCGGCAGGTAAAAGACCCAACCCAGCAGTCCGCCACTAGCGGTCTGTCGCAAGGCGGTTGACAGGTTGTATTCCTGGCTTTGGTGGTGTACCGCGTGCGCGGCCCAGAAAACAGCCACCTCATGCCCGGCGCGGTGCAGCCAGTAGTAACACAAGTCATAGAGCAACAAGGCCCCGAGCCAGCCGTACCAATGGTTCCAAACATCGGCGTCTGGAAACAATGCAATGCGCTCAAACACCCAGGCATAGGCCGCAATGCCGATGAACTTGGCCAGCACGCCGACCACCTGGCTGAGCAGGCCCAGGCTCAGGCTATTGAGCGTGTCACTAAAAGCGTAACTACTGCGCGCGACCACACCGGCGCTGCGTTTGCGCCTATCCCACCAAAGCTCAAAGGCCATAGCGGCCAGAAACACCGGAAATGCAAAAACAATGATTTTGGACATAGACCTATTGTGCGCAATCCACCGCAATAAGGCAGCGGGAGAAACCCTGCACCAAAGCGCCCATGCGCCTACGCACCGAATTCATCGCGCGGGCCTTCGTCCAAGTGTCCCGTGTCCGCCCAGCCTACCAAGGTCAGGGCTTGGGGCGTCCAGAGCAAGCGGTTGATGGCGCAATTGCCCAGGTCCCAGGTGCGCGCTGCGCTAATTCCCTGGCCGGTGGCCAGGCGGTAGAACACGTCCAGTACGCCGCCATGCGTCACGATGGCAATATGCCCACCCGGGTGCGCTGCGGCAATTGCGCTCAGCGCGGCGTGCACGCGTTCAAACACCTGGGTTTGGCTTTCGCCGCCGGGCGGCGCCCAGGCCGGGTCACGCTGTTTCCAGCGCAATGCCTCCTCGGGATGCAAGTCGCCCACTTGCGCATAGGTCAGGCCTTCAAAGCGGCCAAAGCAACGCTCGCGCAAGCCCGGGTGGGTGCGGATGTCGGGCGGCGCGATACCACACTGCCGGGCAATCGCCTGCGCGGTATGGTGGGCACGGCAGAGGTCGCTGCTGTAAATCACTTGCAACGCGCTATCAGCCAAGGCGGCGCCCGCGCGCTCGGCCTGCCAGCGACCCAAGTCGTTGAGGTCAATATCGAGCTGCCCTTGCAAGCGCGTGACGGCATTCCAGGCGGTTTCGCCATGGCGCACCGCCGTAATGCGGGTGGGCGACTCACTCGCTACCGCGCTGTTGCTCATGGGCGCAGTTCCATGCCGCCAGGGCCGATCTCCACCTTCACGCTGCTGGGGCCGGAGGCGCCCTGCGGAAAATCGCGCATCGCCGCCAGGAGCACCGCGGGCAGGATCTCGGCCTGGTCGTTCCAGGGGCCGGTGTGCTGCGCCGAGGCCTCGTAAACCACCTCGCGGCTAAGCGCGTCACGCACCAGCACCTGGACCTGGAAGCGGTAAAGCAGGGGCTCCAGCGGAAAGAGGAAGGGGGGTGCGCCCCATAGCGGGCCGCCCGCAAACCCACCCCAACGCCGCCTAAAAATCGATTCATTGCGCTGCACCTGCTCGCTAGCTACACCCATTTGCACCGTGTAGCGCGGCGCTTGGCTGGCCAGCGTCAAGCCCACACGCTGCAAAACTGGCTGTGCCCACTGTTCGCGCTGCGTTTGCGCCGCTGCATCGGCTTGCTGCGAGGGCAGGCGCTCAAACTGGTAGCTTGACGCAGCCACGTCCGCGCTCGCGCTCGCGCTGCGAAAGCTGCGTACCTCGCTGTCGATAAGCCGGGTAGTGGCGCAAGCGGCCAAGGCGGCTAGCCATACCAGCAAACCCATCCGCAAAGCCAAACGCATAAGTACTCGCATAGACACGCCCCTCAAGCTCAGTTGCTAGACCATTGCACTGCACCCAGTGCGGGCAGGCCATGCAGGGGCAGGGCCGGCAGTTCCTCGGCGTCAAAAGCCTTGTCGCCATCGACCTGCGGCACGCCGGTCGTCTGAATATTTTTGAAGTCGTGGCGCTGGGTATCCATCAAATGCGAGGGCACCACATTTTGCAAAGCAGTAAACATACTTTCAATACGACCGGGGTATTGCTTTTCCCAGTCCCGCAGCATATTGCCGATTTGTTTGCGTTGCAGGTTTTCCTGGCTGCCGCACAAGGTGCAGGGGATGATAGGGAAAGCGCGGTGCGTGGCCCAGCGCGTCAGGTCTTTTTCAGCCACATAGGCCAAGGGCCGGATGACGATATGGCCACCGTCGTCGCTCACCAGCTTGGGCGGCATGCCTTTGAGCTTGCCACCAAAAAACATGTTCAGGAAAAAGGTTTGCAACATATCGTCGCGGTGGTGGCCTAAGGCAATTTTGGTTACTTTTAACTCGTCGGCCACGCGGTACAAAATGCCCCGGCGCAAGCGGCTGCACAAGCTGCACATGGTCTTGCCCTCGGGGATCACCTTTTTGACAATGCTGTAGGTGTCCTGCGTCTCGATATGAAAAGGAACGCCCAGCTGCTTGAGGTAAGCGGGCAGCACATGGTCCGGGAAACCGGGTTGCTTCTGGTCGAGATTGACGGCGATGAGTTCGAAGTCGACGGGCGCGCGCTGCTGCATTTTGAGCAGGATGTCCAGCATGCCGTAACTGTCTTTGCCGCCCGAGACGCAAACCATGACGCGGTCACCCTCTTCGATCATGCCAAAGTCCATGATGGCCTGGCCCACCTGGCGGCACAAGCGTTTTTCCAGCTTATGGGTTTCGTGGGCGGCACGCTCTGCTGCATCGCGCACGGGGGCGGCAGCATCCTGAGCGCTGTGGGTTTGCGCCGGGGCTAGGGCTTCGGTCAACATCGCACTTCCTTGGTTTACCACTGGCCGGTTTCTACCCGGATGGCTACTTCGCAATCGTCAAATATTTTTAACTTCGCGATTTTCACACGCACACCCACCACGCCCGGCAATTGCAGCAAACGATTGGCCAATTTGCCGATCAGGCTTTCGAGCAGGTTCACATGCTCGGCGGTGCACTCGGCAATGATGATCTGGCGCACTTTGCGGTAGTCCAGCACGTGGTTGATATCGTCGTCCTCGGGCAGCAAAGGCTGGGTGCCCAGGTGCAGCTCGGCGTCCACCTGGATGGGCTGGGGCGCCAGCAACTCGGACTCGAGAATGCCCAGGTTCGCCTCAAAGCGCAGGCCGGTCAAGGTCAGCGTTTGATTGCCCCGAAACGGGGCAGCGGTAGATATCGACATGGAGTGATCCTGAAAAACAAAAACGGCTTAGATGGATGCTGCTGCCGGGGCCCCAGTGCGCAGCCGGAACACTTCGACACCTACGGCATCGCAATCCGGGTACACATCGGGTTTGCAGGTGCTTACCCGCACGGCGGCGACTTGCGCATGGCCCAGTAGCGCCTGGGCAATCGCGTCGCACAAGGTTTCCTGTAAATTGATGTGGCCTGCATCGCACAGGCGCCGTATGGCATTGCGCACAAAGTCGTAGTCCACGATTTCGTCGATACGGTCTTGCGTTGGGCTGGAGTAGGCGTAAGGCACATACAGGTCCACATCAAAGCGCATGCGCTGGGGCGCCTCTAATTCAAAGTCGTGGATGCCGATGCGCACCTGCAACTCAAAGCCACGCAAAAACAATTTGCGGCAATCACGCATCAACTGCGCTTCAAGATTTTGCATACGGGGCTTCCTGCGCCAGGGTTTGGGCGGCAAACATTACATCGCGCGCCAAAGGGATCAGATGTTGCCCATTGTCCACGCAGACCGCGACACCCGTGATGGAGCGGGTCTGCGCCAAAAACAAGCAACTGGCAGCCACATCGGCCGGCGGCGTGGCGCGGCGCAACAGGTTCACACAACTGGCACGCTCAAAATTCTCCTGCGACTGCGGCCCGCTGGGATAAATCAGTCCCGGCGCAACGCCGCACACCCGTACGCTAGGCGCCAGCGCCTGGGCCTGCAAAGCCACGCTGCGCTCGAGCGCCAGCTTGGTGCTGGTGTAGGAAAAATAATCCGGGTTCAGATTGAACACTTTTTGGTCCAGCACATGGATAAGGCAAGCATCCTGCGTTTCGCCCCGCTCAGGCCGCTGGGCCTGCTGGCGCGCCAACTCGCGCCCGAGCAACAGAGGCGCCACCAAGTTGACTTCCATTTGCCTGCGCAGCAAAGCCGGGTCAAAGTCAAGGCCGGTATCGGGTTCGAACAAGGAGGCGTTATTCACCACCGCCTGCAAAGGGCCGCGCTGCTGCACGATGTGCGCCATCATGGCCAGCACTTGCGCCTCTTGGGACAAATCAGCCTGAACCAGATCCAGGGCCAGACCCTGGGCGCGCAGTTCAGCTTGTAGCTGCTGCGCAGCTTGGGCAGAAAGCCCGTAATGGCACCAGACATGCCAGCCCGCGCGCGCGAAGGCCAGAACCAATTCACGGCCCAGACGCTGCGCGCCGCCGGTGACTAATACGCTGTTGTGCATGGGGTCTGGTGTTTTCCTGTTTGCAGCGGCCAGCGCGGTGCCCTTGCTGGTGCATAGGGGACAATGCGGCCTACCCTGCCTTAAGGCAGTGCCCCTGAGTTTAACGATGCCCCCACATCCCCTTAGCGCCTTGGAGCAGTCGATATGCAGCGCGATTGACGCTGCGGGCGGCTGGATCGGTTTTGACCGCTTCATGGAACTGGCGCTGTACACGCCAGGCCTAGGCTATTACGCGCATGATTCGCTCAAGTTCGGCCCCCTACCGGGGCGCAATGGGAGTGATTTTGTCACCGCGCCGGAAATCAGCCCGCTGTTTGGCTACGCCCTGGCCAAGCAAGTGGCGCAAGCCCTGGCCCACACCGACACCACGGAAATTTGGGAGTTTGGCGCAGGCAGCGGCGCGCTGGCCGAACAATTACTCAGCGCATTGGCGCAAATGGGCGTGCGGCTGACGCGTTACACCATCGTCGATGTGTCCGCCACGCTGGCACAGCGCCAACAGCAGCGCCTGGCGCGCTTTGGCGATCTGGTGCACTGGGCCCAGACCTGGCCCGCCCATATCGACGGCGTAGTACTGGGTAACGAAGTGCTGGACGCCATGCCGGTGCAGCTACTGGCCCGTTGCCAGGGCGCTTGGTTTGAACGCGGTGTCTGTATCGCCGCGGCAGCGACCAAGTCGCCAGCCGCTGAGCAGCCTGTGTTCGCGTGGCAGGACCGCCCCACCGCGCTGCGCCTTCCGGTGGAGCCCGAAGGCGCGCATGATTACCTGAGCGAAATCCACCCCCAGGCGCAGGCCTTTGTCCGCTCGCTGGCGGAGCGCTTACGCAGTGGTTGCGCATTTTTTCTGGACTATGGTTTTGGCGAGGGCGAGTACTACCACCCCCAACGCGCCGGTGGCACGGTGATGTGCCACCGGGCCCACCAAAGCGATAGCGACCCGCTGACCCTGGTCGGCGAAAAAGACATCACCGCCCATATCAACTTCAGCGGCATCGCGCTGACAGCGCAGGACGCAGGTCTGCACGTCTTGGGCTACACCAGCCAGGCGCATTTTCTGATGAACTGCGGCATCGTGGAGTTGATGCAAGCGGCCGCTTTGCCCGTGCGGGTGGCGGCACAAACGCTGATACTGGAGCATGAAATGGGAGAACTTTTCAAGGTGCTGGCGCTGGGCCCGGGTGCGCCCTGGACGCCTTTGGGCTTTGCACGCGGCGACCGCCTACACCGGCTGTGAGCCTGCAAAAGCCAGCGCGGGGGCTCAGCGCTGTGCCCGCAACCAAGCCCCCCGGGCCGCCAGCCAGTGCCCCGGTAACCCGCCGGTAACGCTGCTGTACACGGGGCGTTAGCATTAGCGGCTCTCAGCACCAATTACCCACGCCTATGGATCAGCCAAGCCACGGTTTTCAACTCCGCTTTCCCGCAGGCATGGCGCCGGTCGCTTGCGTCGATATTGGCGGCACCAAAGTTGCACTCACCCTCGCCGATGCCAGCGGCATACGCGGCAAATGGTCGGAGCCCACTGCCAAAGTCGGCGCGTCAGACGCGCTGGCTCAGCAAATCATCCGCATGATCGAACAAGGCTGCGCCCAATGCGGCATGGCCAAAGAGGCCTTGGGCACGGTCGGCGTGGTCTCTTGCGGACCTTTTGTCCTGCAGGGCGGACTGGTGGAATTGGCTGCGCCCAATATTTGCGGTGGCCTAGCCGGTAAAGCGCGTGGCTTGCCCAATGACTGGACCACCGCGCTGCTGGAAGCGCCGCTGCGCCAGGCCTTTGCCAAGGTGCGGGTAGAAAACGACGGCGTGGGGGCGCTGGAGGCGGAGCGGCGCTGGGGCGCACTGCAAGGCCTGGACCACTGTGCCTATGTGACTTGGAGCACTGGCATCGGCGTGGGCGTGTGCGTGGACGGGCGCGCATTGCGCGGCAAAAATGGCAATGCCGGCCATTGGGGACACAGCTTTGTCAGCGATAACACGGAGGCGCTGTGCGGCTGCGGCAATATCGGCGATGTGGAAGCTTTGATTGCCGGTAACGCGATTGCACGGCGCTTTGCCGGTCTGGGTTTTAACGATGCGGCGCAATTGTTTTCGGCAGCGCGCCAAGGTCGCTCGGACGCGCTGGAAATTGTCGATGGCCTGTGCTATGTCATGGGCCGTCTGCTGTTTAACCTGATGACCACGCTCGATGTGGCGCGCATCAGCATGGGCGGCTCCGTGTTCTGGCACCAGCAGGACTTGCTGCTACCGCGCCTGCGTGCCCAGATTGGCGGCAAACTGCCCGCAATGACCAGCGGCGTGGACATCGTACCGGCGGGCTTGGGCGAATCCGTAGGCGACTATGCCGCGCTAGCGCTGGTCTTGTAAACCGCGCTTGGACGCCGCAAGGCATTGGGCTATTGCAAGCTCCCGGGCCTTGGCTAAGGCCTGCCCCACCGCCGGGCCTTGCGCGCCCGCCTGCATTGCCGCCTGCGCGATAGCGCTGCTGTCAATCGCCAAGGCGGCCTGCAAGGCCTGCAGCAGGCGCTCGCCTTGGCTATACGCGTCGTGTTCGCGGCCCAGGCGTCCACGCGCATCGCAGGCACAGGCCTGCACGATCTGCGCAAAGCGTGCGGGCTTGCGAAAGGCATCGCAGCGCTCGAGCAAGCGCAGCGTGGCGGCTGCGCCCAGGTTGGCGCTACGGTGGATATTGCCGTGCTCGCGCGCCACCACCTCGGCCAACTCCGCGCAGGCTTGGGGAACACGCAAGCGCTGGCAGATGTTGCGCAAGAGCTCAACACTGCGAAGTTCATAACCGATAGGGCGCGGCCATGGGTCGGCAGGCGTGGTGGCTTTGCCCAAGTCGTGCACCAGGCAGGCAAAGCGTACTTCCAACGGCGCTTGCGCCCGTGCAGCTGCGTCAAGCACCATGCCCAGGTGGATGCCGGTATCGATTTCCGGATGGTTCTCTGCCGGTTGCGGCACGCCCCACCGGGCATCCCCTTC
>CANNEW010000074.1 GCA_947503685.1 Comamonadaceae bacterium
CGTCAGTTATTTGCCATAGACCGTGACCGCTATACCTGCACTGGCGGTATCGCGCCCCTGGACTTGATGCTCCATATTATTCAGTCCCACCTGGGCCGTGAAATCGCACCGATGATTTCGGACCAGTTCATTTTGGACCGTATCCGCAACGACCAGGATCGCCAGCACGTGCCCTTAATGGCCCGCGTCGGCCTGTTTCACGAAAACCTGATTGAAGCGGCCGCCCTGATGGAGGCCAATTTAGAAGAGCCCTTGTCCCTCGACGAAATTGCCTCGCTCGTGGGCGTCTCGCGCCGCCAGATCGAGCGCTTGTTCAAGCGTTACGTGGGTGAAGTGCCGACCAAGTACTACCTGGACATGCGTTTGC
Source organism: Comamonadaceae bacterium (assembly GCA_947503685.1). Lineage (GTDB taxonomy): Bacteria > Pseudomonadota > Gammaproteobacteria > Burkholderiales > Burkholderiaceae_C > Allorhodoferax. The sequence continues at coordinate 368 of CANNEW010000074.1, forward strand.
GTCGGGCACGCAGCCTGCTCTTGCAAACCTCGATGTCGGTCATGGAGATTGCGCTGGCTTGTGGATTCCAGTCGCCGCCGCATTTTTCTAAGTGCTACCGCGACTTGTTTGGCCACACCCCCAGCGCCGAGAGACGCAATAGCCGCCTGGCACTGCTTACGCCAGACAAGGCGACAAGCCCGGTGCACTGAGGCGCCGGAGGGCTGCAATTGCTTGCATTGCACAGGCATTGTGACCCTGTCGTATGGCGACAATCACGGGTCGCTAAACTATCAGGCTTTGCGCAGCGCGGCTCGTACATTCTGTTCGCTAGTGCGTGCCATGCCCCGGGCAAATCCCGTACACAAACAAAGGAGTCTTTTTGTGGCTGAAGAATTTGACGATCTGGATTTGAATTCGCTTAACGACGAGGAGTTGACCGAACAAGTCCATGACGACCTCTACAACGGACTGCGCGCAGAGGTGATTGAAGCCACCAATATTTTGCTCGGTCGTGGTTGGTCGGCCAGTCGCGTGCTAGATGATGCTTTGGTCGAGGGCATGCGCATCGTCGGCGTAGATTTCCGCGATGGTATTTTGTTTGTTCCCGAAGTGCTGCTGGCGGCCAACGCCATGAAGGGCGGCATGGAAATTTTGCGGCCGCTGCTGGCTGAAACCGGCGTCGAGCCCATCGGCAAGATGGTGATCGGCACGGTCAAGGGCGACATTCATGACATCGGTAAGAACCTGGTCGGCATGATGATGGAAGGTGCCGGCTTTGAAGTCATTGACCTGGGCATTAACAACGCCGTCGAAAAATACATTGCGGCGCTGGAAGAGCACAAGCCCGATATTCTGGGTATGTCCGCTTTGCTCACGACCACCATGCCCTATATGAAAGTGGTGATCGATACGCTCAAGGAAAAAGGTCTGCGCGATGACTACATTGTGCTGGTCGGCGGCGCGCCGTTAAACGAAGAGTTTGGTAAAGCGGTGGGGGCAGACGCCTATTGCCGTGATGCCGGTGTGGCTGTGGAGACTGCCAAGACGCTGATTGCTGCGCGTCGCGCTGCGGCCCGCGCCTAACACTCGGTGTCGGCATGGCCGCTGCTGCAAACACTTTGGTGATTGCCTGCGGCGCGCTGGCCCGCGAGATCATCGCGCTACGCCAAGCCAATGCCTGGTGGCATATGGACGTGACCTGCCTGCCCGCCGAACTGCATAACCGGCCAGAAAAAATTCCTGGTCTGGTGCGCGAAAAAATCCAGAGGTTCAAGGTGCAGTACCCACATATTTTTGTGGCCTATGCCGATTGCGGAACCGGTGGCATGCTCGATGCGGTGCTGCAAATTGAAGGTGTGCAACGTTTGCCTGGCGCGCATTGTTATGAGTTTTATGCCGGTTCTGCGGCCTTTGCCCAGATGGCCGAGGCCGAGTTGGGGACCTTTTATTTGACCGATTTTTTGCTGCGGCATTTTGAGCGATTGATTATGCATGGTTTGGGTATCGATAAGCATCCGCAGTTGCTGCCCGTGTATTTTGGTAACTACACCACCTTGATGTATTTGTGTCAGAAAGAAAACCCTGAGGGGATGGCGCTGGGCGAGGCCGCCGCGAAGCGCCTGGGCTTGGCATTTGCATACCGTGTCACCGGCTATGGTGAGATGGCAACCGAATTGAAAACAGTAAGCGAGAAAGTCATCCAATGGCAAAACTAATTGTGATTTCATGGCGTGACCTACCGGCGCAGGTAGTAGTCAAGCGCGGACGCGAAACCGGCAAGGTGCAGCTCTCGCATCGCTTTCAGGAAGCGGTGGATCGGGCGGCCATGCGGGCCGGCAAGTCCAGCGCTGGCGACTACCTGGCCGACTGGAAACGCAGCGAGCCGCTTGAGTGCGGCGACGACGTTCAGGAACAGGCCAATGCCGAGGCGGCCCGCATCGAGGCGCGCTATTCGGACGAGGATTTGCTGCGTATCATCCGCGCCCATGGCGTCGATGACACCCTGCCGACGCCGACGGTGATTTCCACCGAAGAGGCGGACGTTCCGCTGCCCGAGGGGGAGCACTGATGTACGCGCTGCGTCGTTGGTCAGTGCGCCATGCACGTGGCTTAGAAATTTTTTACCAGGGCTTTGAGCGCGCTGTAGTGGCGTTGCATCCCTTGTGGAAAGCCATCGGCTACCAGCGCCTGGAAACGCCGGTGGCGGTGGTGGAAAAAGCGGTCAAAGGTTTGTTGTTTGACTGCCAGATGTGCGGTCAGTGCGCTTTGTCGAGCACTGGCATGTCCTGCTCCATGAATTGCCCCAAAACCATACGCAACGGCCCTTGTGGCGGCGTGCGCGCCAATGGGCACTGCGAAGTAAAGCCCGAAATGCGCTGTGTCTGGGTCGAGGCTTTTGAAGGCAGCCAGCGCATGCAAGCGGGCCGTGAGGCCATCAAAGTGGTGCAGTTCGCAGTGGATGGGCGCCTCAAGGGCAGTTCGTCCTGGCTGCGCGTCGCGCGCGAAAAGGGTGAAGGTCCAAAACAGGAGGCTAAAGCATGAGGTTTGACGACGAGCCGGTGCCCGGCTACCCCTTACCCATATTGCCCGGCCACACCTCGCCTGGGCGCTTGGAGCGCGTGCTGCGCGGTGGTGGCTTTGCCATTACTGCGGAACTGGAGCCGCCAGACTCGGCGGACCCCGGCGAGGTCTATCGCCGCGCCAAAGTGTTTGACGGCTATGTCGATGCCATCAACGCCACCGACGGCAGTGGCGCCAACTGCCATATGTCCAGCCTGGCGGTGTGTGCATTACTCACGCGTGTCGGTTATGCGCCGGTGATGCAGATTTCCTGCCGCGACAAAAATCGGATTGCCATCCAAGGCGACATCCTGGGCGGTGCGGCTATGGGCGTGTGCAATATGCTGTGCCTGAGCGGTGATGGCGTACAAACCGGTGACCATCCGCAGGCCAAGCCGGTTTTTGATCTGGATTGCATGTCGCTTTTGGAAATTGGCCGCGATATGCGCGATGCCTACCGCTTCCAAAGCGGGCGCAAGGTCACTTTTGCGCCGCGCGTGTTTTTTGGCGCGGCGGCTAACCCTTTTGGCCAGCCTTTTGACTGGCGCGCCCAGCGCCTGGCGAAAAAAGTGGCCGCTGGTGCCCAATTTATCCAAACCCAGTATTGCTATGACGTGCCGCGCCTGCGCAGCTACATGAAAGAAGTGGAAGATCTGGGCCTCTTGGACAAAGTCTTTATTTTGGTGGGCGTGGGCCCCATGCGTTCGGCTAAAGTGGCCGAGTGGATGCGCAGCAATGTGCCAGGCGTGCACATCCCCGATGCCGTCATCAAGCGCATGGCCGGGGCCGAAAAACCGGCTGCCGAAGGGCGTAAAATTTGCACCGAGATCATCCAGGAAGTCAAAGAAATCAAAGGCGTGGCCGGAGTGCACATCATGGCTTACCGGCAGGAAGACTCGGTGCCCGAGATCGTGACCAACTCCGGCGTGCTGCAAGGCCGCGTGCCCTGGTACCCCGGGCGCGACGGCGCTGCGGCGGAAGCGCTGCATATTCCGCCGCCCGTCCTTGCGGCCGTTTGAGCCCTCCCATTTTTCTAACGTGTATTTTTAATCCACAGGATGTAACGTGACCGATACCATCATCAGTTCTGCGACCCGCGAGGTCGTCATCGGCTTTGAGCGGCCCTTTGTCATCATCGGCGAGCGCATTAACCCCACCGGCCGCAAAATCATGGCCGCCGAAATGATGGCCGGCGACTACAGCCGCGTCATTGCCGATGCGCTGGCGCAGGTCGAGGCGGGCGCGCATATGCTGGACGTGAACGCCGGTATCCCGCTGGCCGACGAGCCCGGCATGCTGGCCAGAGCCATTCAGCTTGTGCAAGGCGTCACCGACGTTCCCTTGTCCATCGACTCGTCCATCGTTGCCGCACTGGAAGCGGGCCTGGCGGTGTACCAAGGCAAGGCCCTGGTTAATTCGGTGACCGGCGAGGAAGACCGGCTGGAAACCGTGCTGCCGCTGGTAAAAAAATATGGCGCTGCGGTAGTGGCTATTTCTAACGACGAAACCGGCATTTCGCAAGACCCGGATGTGCGTTTTGCGGTGGCCAAAAAAATTGTCGAGCGCGCAGCCGATTACGGTATTCCGGCTTGCGACGTGGTGGTGGACCCGCTGGTCATGCCGATTGGCGCGATCAACCAGGCCGGCGTGCAGGTCATGCGCCTCGTGCACCGCCTGCGCACCGAACTCAAAGTCAACACCACCTGCGGCGCGTCCAACGTCAGCTTTGGATTGCCTGAACGCAATGGCATCAATGCTGGCTTCCTGACCATGGCCATGGCCTCGGGCATGACCTCGGCCATTACCAACCCGCTGCACGCCGAAGTGGTGCGCGCCATCATGGCCGCCGACGTGATGATGGGCAATGACCCGGACTGCTTTCGTTGGATACGCAAGTTCCGCGAGGCTCCGGTGATGGGTGCTGATGGGGAAATGGGCCGCGGCCGCCGCGAGACCGGCACCCGCCGCCGCCGCGAGAGTTAAGTAGCTATGCAAGTTGCTGATGCGCTGGTCGTTTTCACGCCCTCAGGGCGGCGTGGTCGTTTTCCCCTAGGTTCCTCACTTTTGCAAGCGGGACGTTCGCTGGGCGTCGATATTGATTCGGTGTGCGGCGGGCGCGGCATTTGCGGCCGCTGCCAGGTCTTGGTCTCGGAGGGCGAGTTTGCCAAGCACGGCCTGGTCTCCAGCGCCGACCATTTGTCGCCGGTGTCCCAGGTGGAGCAGGACTATTGCGCCACCCAGCCGCTGGCCACGGGCCGCCGTTTGTCCTGCTGCGCGCAAGTGCAGGGTGATGTGGTCATCGACGTGCCCTCGAGCAGCCAGGTGCATAAACAAGTCGTGCGCAAAGAAGCCGAGGCGCATGACATCCATTTGGACCCGCTCATACGCCTGTATTTTGTCGAAGTGCAAGAGCCCGATATGCACGATCCCTCGGGCGATTTGCGGCGCCTGGAAGACGCCCTGGAATTCGAGTGGGAACTGACCGATTTGGCCTGTGACATCATCGTCGTCCAGCAATTGCAAACCGCCTTGCGCAGCGGCGGCTGGAAAGTCACGGTGGCGGTACACGCGGGCAAGCAAATCATGGCGGTCTGGCCGGCTTTGCATGAAAAAGCCTATGGCTTGGCGGTGGATGTGGGCTCGACCACGATTGCTGCGCATTTGTGCGATCTGTCCTCCGGTGAAGTCGTGGCCTCGGCCGGCGTCATGAACCCGCAAATCCGTTTTGGCGAAGACTTGATGAGCCGCGTCTCCTACGTGATGATGAACCCGGGTGGCGAAGTGGAGATGACCGCCGCGGTGCGCCAGGCGCTGAACACCCTGGCGCTGGAAGTGACCCAGCGCGTCGGTGCCTTGCCCACTGATATTTTGGAAGCCACTTTTGTCGGCAATCCCATCATGCACCACCTGCTGCTGGGCATCAACCCGGTGGAACTGGGAGGTGCGCCCTTTGCGTTGGCAACCGACCGCTCCATTACTTTGTGGGCCTCGGAAATCGATTTTTCGGTACACCGCAATGCACGCATCTATGTGCTGCCGTGCATCGCCGGCCATGTGGGTGCCGACACTGCCGGCGTGATCCTGGCCGAGCGGCCCGATTTGGATTCACCGGTCACCTTGCTGGTCGATGTGGGTACCAATGCCGAAATTGTGCTGGGCAACAACCAGCGCATGCTGGCCTGCTCCAGCCCTACGGGGCCGGCCTTTGAAGGCGCGCAAATTAGCTGCGGCCAGCGCGCCGCGCCGGGCGCCATAGAGCGCGTGCGCATTGACCCGGCCACGCTAGAACCGCGCTACAAAGTGATTGGCTGCGACTTGTGGTCCGACGAGGCGGGCTTTGCCGCTGCGGTGGCCGACAGTGGCGTCACCGGCGTATGTGGCTCGGGCATCATCGAAGCGCTGGCCGAGATGTATTTGGCGGGCATCATCCGCCACGAAGGCACCATCGACGGTAACCTGGCAGCGCGCACGCCCCGGGTGCAGGCCGATGGCCGCACCTTTTGCTACGAACTGGCGCCAGCGACTGCGGAAAAGCCGGCGTTGCGCATCGTGCAAAACGATGTGCGCGCGATTCAACTGGGTAAAGCTGCTTTGTATGCCGGTGTGCGCCTCTTGATGGAGCGCATGGGTGTGGACAAAGTAGACCGCATTCGTTTGGCCGGTGCCTTTGGCAGCCATATCGACGTGAAATACGCCATGGTGCTGGGCATGATTCCCGACTGCGTGCTCTCGCAGGTTAGCTCGGCGGGCAATGCAGCTGGTACCGGCGCGCGCATTGCCTTGCTGGACAAGGGTTCGCGCAAAGTGATTGAAGACCTGGTGCGCCGGGTGGAAAAAATCGAAACTGCAGTGGAGCCCCGCTTCCAAGAGTTTTTTGTCGAAGCCATGGCTATTCCGCACCTAAACGATCCGTTTGAACGCTTGCAGGATGTGGTGACCCTACCCGAGCGCCTGGCCGTGGTGACAGAGCAAAATGCCCGCAGCCGTCGCGGTGCGCGCAGGGCATGAGGCCAGGCGCGCTAGCATCCGCCTAGGGTCGCGCTTGCGATGCGGCTAGCTCTTGGGCTAAGAAAGAAAACACATGGCTTTGCCCGAATTTGATTACATCATTGTGGGTGCCGGTTCGGCGGGCTGCGTGCTGGCCAATCGCCTGAGCGAGGATGCCCAAGTGCGGGTGCTCCTGATCGAAGCCGGTGGCAATGACCACAGCATCTTTATCCATATGCCCTCCGCGCTGGCCTACCCCATGGCCAACCCGCGCTACAGCTGGCAGTACCAGTCCGAGCCCGAGCCCTTTATGAATGGGCGGCGCATCCACTGCCCGCGTGGCAAGACCCTGGGGGGTTCCTCGTCCATCAACGGCATGGTGTATGTGCGCGGCCACGCTTTGGATTACGAGGGCTGGGCTTTGCAAAGCGGCATGCAGGACTGGTCGTATGCGCATTGCCTTCCTTACTTCAAAAAAGCCGAAGCGCGCGCGCTTGGCGGCGATAACTACCGGGGGGACAGCGGCCCGCTCAAGGTCAGTACCGCCGCTATGCGCAACCCGCTGTACCGCGCCTTTATCGAAGCGGGCAAGCAAGCGGGCTATCCGATAACCAAAGACATGAACGGCTACCAGCAGGAAGGGCTGGGACCCATGGACATGACCACGCACAAAGGCCGACGCTGGAGCACCGCCATGGCCTATTTACGCCCAGCCCTGAAGCGTAAAAATTTGGTTTTACAAAAGGATACATTGGTCACCAAAGTGCTGTTCGAAGGCCCGCCAGAAGCACTGCGTGCGGTCGGCGTGCAAGCCTTGCAGGACGGCCAGGTGCAGGAACTGCGCGCCCGCCGCGAAGTGATTTTGTGTGGCGGTGCCATCAACTCACCCCAGCTTTTACAACTCTCGGGCATTGGGCATCCGGGTTTGCTTGAGCCCCTGGGGGTGCCTGTGCTGTTGGGCCTGCGCGGTGTGGGCGAAAACCTGCAAGACCATATGGAAACCTATGTACAGGTGCGCTGCACGCAGCCCGTCACTCTGTACTCGGCCATGGGCCCGCTGGCCAAGCTGCGCATCGGCGTGGAGTGGGTGCTCAAGCGCAGCGGCCTGGGCGCCACCAACCATATGGAGTCCGGCGGCTTTATCCGCAGCGATGCCGGGGTGAAGCATCCCGATTTGCAATACCATTTTGTGCCCATGGCCATCCGCTATGACGGTAGCTCGCCGGTACAAGGCCATGGCTTTCAAGCGCACATCGGCCCGATGCGCCCGACCAGCCGGGGCTGGGTGCGGATCGCCAGTGCCGATCCCTTGCAGCCGCCGCGCATTTTGTTTAACTACATGGGTACCGAGCAGGACCGCAAAGAAATGCGCGCCGGAGTGCGCCTCACCCGCGAAATATTTGCCCAGACTGCCATGGAAGATTTCCGGGGCGAAGAGATTTCTCCCGGCGCGCAGGTGCAAAGCGACGATGAGATTGACGAACACATCCGCAACAACGCCGAGACCGCCTACCACCCCTCAGGCTCCTGCCGTATGGGCACGGATGCCATGGCGGTCACCGACCCGCAGGGACGGGTGCACGGCCTGAGTGGATTGCGCGTCGTCGATGCCTCCTTGATGCCTTTGATTGTCAGCGGCAATCTGAACGCCCCGACCATCATGCTGGCCGAAAAAATCGCGGATTTGATTCGCGGTCACACGCCGCTTGCGCCCGCGTCCGTACCATTTTTTGTGCATCCGAATTGGGAAACGCAGCAACGCTGAGCTTGCCTGCGGGTGCCAATGGTGGCGCGGTTAAAATGGCGGCTTCCGAGGAGCGTTGCAGTTCATCACCATGAACGAGGCTCGGAAGAAGCGGTGCCTCGCCGCTTGCTGTTAACGGCGCTCACCCACGCAGCCAGTGCGGTGAGCTCTTGATATCTCCTTCTGCAGTTTGCGTGGTACCCCTATGTACTTTGTGGAGCGCGCCATGCCTGGAATGACTGAGAGCCCAATGTCCGCCACGGACAACCGTTTTACCCATTTGCTGGCCACCCGGCCCTGGTTGCTGGCCGATGGCGCCACGGGCAGCAATTTATTTGATGTGGGCCTGATGTCGGGCGACGCGCCCGAGTTGTGGAACACCGAGCACCCAGATCGCATCGCTGCACTGCATCAAAGTTTTGTCGATGCCGGTGCCGATATATTGCTTACCAATAGCTTTGGCGGCACCGTCTATCGCCTGAAATTGCACAATGCCCAAAGCCGCATGGCCGAGCTCAATGCCCTGGCCGCGCAGATTGCCCGACAAGTCGCCGATGCCAGTGGCCGTACGGTTGCGGTAGCCGGCAGCATGGGCCCTACGGGCGAAATCATGGAGCCCATCGGCCCCTTGAGTTTTGACGAGGCCAAGGCCGCGTTTGCGGAGCAGGCGCTGGCGCTCAAAGCAGGTGGTGCTGATGTGCTGTGGATTGAAACTATGTCCTCGCGCGAGGAAGTGGAGGCGGCGGTTGCCGGTGCGGGCGTGGCCGGTTTGCCGATTGTCTGTACGCTCAGCTTTGACACCAATGGCCGCACCATGATGGGTATTTCGCCCAGCGATTTTTCTGCCATCGAAAAAACCTTGTCACCCCGACTGGCCGCATGCGGCACCAACTGCGGCGTGGGCGCCTCCGAAGTGGTGGCCTGCATCCACAACCTGGCGCAGGCCATGGGGCCGGAGGTGGTGCTGGTCGCCAAAGGCAATTGCGGCGTGCCCCAATACGTGGACGGTGCCATTTGCTACAACGGCACGCCCGAGATCATGGCCCTGTATGCGCGCATGGCGCTGGATGCGGGAGCCCGCATCATCGGCGGCTGCTGCGGTACCTCGGCTAAACATTTGCGCGCGATGCGCGATGCCTTAGAAGCGCATACGCCCGGCCCTGCACCCACGCTGGAGGACATCAATGCGCGTTTGGGCGACGTGTCCAACGGCGCGCGTGCCCAATGGGGCGGCGAACAAAGCCGGGCCGGTGGCGCGGCCCCTGGTGCCAACCTGTCGCGTGGCCGGGCTGCGCGCGCGCGCCGCGCAGGCAGCGATGCCGGCGCCGATAGCGCAGGCGAGGGCGCTGGCGTATGAGCAAGTGCGGGCGCAAGCCGCCGCGGGGCGTCCTTCGGAGTTTGTGCATGGAGGCTTCT
>CANNEW010000075.1 GCA_947503685.1 Comamonadaceae bacterium
TTGTTGCGCAGCCGGGTGCAGTCGGGTGATGGCAATGAGGACTCCGACCGCCAGTGGCGCGGCGAACTCGAAGAAGCCGTGGGCGGCGCCTGCATGGAAGCACGCGTGGTGCTGGGCTATATCAACTCCACCCTGCGCGTGGTCGAGTCCATGCAAGCGGGTGATATTTTGTATTTCAAGAAGCCCGAGTTTGCGGTGCTTGAAGCCAATGAAATTCCGGCCTTTGACGTGCATGTGGGCACGCTGGGCGCCCAGGTGGCAGTTCAGGTCGAACGTGCCGTTGTCCCCGGCAAATCCTAACGTTTGAGGAAACACCCCATGACCGAAGCACTGACCGACGAGAGCTCCTCCAGCCACGATGCGGAAAACCAGATCAACCCCGAAGTCCTGCAAAACATCAGCGTCACGCTGAGTATTGAGGTCGGCCGCGCCATGATCAAAATCAAAGACCTGATGCGCTTGACCCAAGGCAGCGTGGTAGAGCTCGACCGCATTGCCGGCGAGCCGCTGGATCTTTTAATCAACAACACCGTAGTCGCACAAGGCGAAGTGGTGCTGGTCAACGAGCGCTACGGCATCCGCCTGACGCGTGTGGTGCCGGCATCCGAGCGGATGAAAAACCTGTAGGCACAGCATGGGTACCGCCGGCGCTATCGGAGTCGATTGGCTACGGGTCAGCGGCAGCTTTGTATTGGTATTGCTGCTGCTCGGTGGCATGCTGTGGTTATTGCGCCGCATGAAAGATATGCAGCTACGCCACAAAGGCCCGGCGCGGCTCGAATTGTGCGAAACCATTCACGTCGGTCCCCGCCAAAAAGTAGCGCTGGTGCGGGTAGGCGACAAACACATACTGGTCGGCATCAGCCCGCAACAACTCGTTGCGCTCGGCGAAGTACAAGCCTTTGCCATCACGGAAGGAACGCGCAGTGAAAGCTAAATACGGGGTGGGCATTTTGCTGCTGCTGTTGCTGGCAGTGCCCGCCTATTCCTTGGCACAGGGCATTCCTATGGTCAATGTGACCGGCACCGGCAAAGACACGCAGTACAGCCTGTCTTTGCAATTGCTGGCACTGATGACGGTGCTCACGCTGCTGCCTTCGCTGCTTTTGATGATGACATCGTTTGTGCGCATCATCATCGTCATGTCTATTTTGCGCCAGGCCCTGGGTACGGGTCAGACGCCGCCCAACAACGTGCTGGTCGGTATTGCCTTGTTTTTAACGCTGTTCATCATGGCGCCAACCCTAGAAGCGGTGTACCAAAACGCCGCCGTTCCCTACATGGAGCAAGGCATGAAGTTTGATAAAGCCCTGGCGGCCGCCGAGGCTCCGATACGCAGTTTCATGACCAAGCAAACGCGTGAAGACGATATTGGCATGTTTATGCAAATGGCCCGCAACAAGGATGTGGCCAGCGCCGATGCCGTGCCCTTTACCACCTTGGTGCCGGCCTTTATCACCTCCGAGCTGAAAAGCGCTTTCACCATCGGTTTTCTGATTTACATCCCCTTTGTGGTGATTGATTTGATTGTGGCCAGCGTGCTGATGTCCATGGGTATGGCGATGCTGTCGCCCATGATGATTTCCATGCCCTTCAAACTCATGTTGTTTGTGCTGGTCGATGGCTGGAGCCTGATCATGGGTTCGCTGGCGGCCAGCTTTGTTACCTAAATCACAGTTGGAGAAATAGCATGGATATCGCAGCGGTGGTAGATATAGGGCACCAGGCTTTGTGGATGGTGGTGCTGATCTCTGCGCCCTTGCTCGGTGTTTCGCTGGCCGTGGGCCTGGTGATCGGCATCATTCAGGCCGCCACGTCGATCAACGAACAGACGCTGAGCTTCATCCCCAAACTGGCGGCATTGGCTATCACCCTGGCCCTGGTAGGTGGCTGGCAACTGGCCACGCTGGTGGACTACACGCGCGGCCTGTTTCAGAGTATTCCTACGCTGTTTACCTAAGCGCCACAGCGCACTAAGTTTTTTATCATGAACCTGCTGGCCGCCGACCTCATCGAAAGGTTTTATACCTTTTTGTGGCCTATGCTGCGCATCTCGGCGCTGCTCTTGTCGGCACCGATTTTTTCTTTGCGGGCGCTCAACGTGCGCATGCGCGTGCTCTTGGGTGTGGCGCTGACCTGGATGATTTACCCCCTGTTTGACTGGCCGGCTATCGACCCGGTTTCACCCGCAGGTTTGGTGGAAGTGTTCAACCAAGTCTCGATTGGCTTGATCATGGGCTTGTCGCTGCAAGTTATTACCGCCGCCATCTTGTTGGCAGGGCAGTCCATCTCTACCGCCGTGGGTTTGTCTATGGCCATGCTGATGGACCCCAACTTAGGCAATGTGCCGGTGGTCGCGCAATTTGTGCTCATCCTGTCCACGCTGATTTTTGTTACTCTGGGCGGACACACCATGCTGCTGGCGCTGCTCGTTGATAGCTTTAACAGCCTGCCGATTGGCAAAGGACTACTCACTGCCACGGCTTGGGCGCATTTTGTGAAGTGGAGCTCCATGATTTTTCTGGGCGCCGTGCTGTTGGCATTGCCAATCATGGTAACCATGCTGTTCATCAACATCGGCCTGGGCGTGGCCACCCGCGCCGCCCCCAGCCTGAACCTTTTTTCGCTGGGCTTGCCGGTCATGATTGTGGCCGGCTTTGCAGTCATGATGGTCGCACTGCCCAGCATGGGCGCACGCATCGAATGGCTCTGGCTGCAGGGCTTTATGGAAATACGGGGCCAGATCAGCCCTGCCGGAGGCTAAGCCATGGCAGAAGACAGCGGCGATCGCACCGAAGACCCGACAGCGCGGCGTCTCAAGCGCGCGCGCGACGACGGCCAGGTCGCCCGCTCGAACGAACTGCCCGCGGCAGCCGTCATGATTTTCAGCGTCTTCATGCTGCTGATGCTGGGCGATGTGTGGTTCAAACAATTATCGGTGTATTTCGGCGCCGGCTTCACGTTTGACCGCAAGTTACTCGAGTCGCCCATGCTGCTACCGGCCGCCTTTGGCAGCCAATTGCTCCATGGCCTGCTATTGGTCTTGCCGCTAATGCTACTCACCATGGTGGTGGCGATATTGGCGTCGGGCGCCACCGGCGGCTTCTTGTTTTCGCTCAAATCCATCTTGCCTGATTTTTCCAAACTCAACCCCATTAGCGGGATGAAAAAGATCGTCGGCGTCAATGCCGCCGTCGAGTTACTTAAATCGATATTGAAAATGGTCTTGATCGGCACCGTACTGGTCAATTTGCTGAGTAACCACTTCGCCGAACTGATGGCCCTGGGCTCCATGGCCCTGGAGCCGGCCTTGGCTAAAGCGGGCAGCCTGATTTCCGAATCGGTAATGTGGCTCACGCTGTGCCTGGTGCTGATCGCGATGATCGATGTGCCTTACCAAAAATACAGCTTTATGAAGCGCATGCGCATGACCAAGCAAGAGATCAAGGACGAGCACAAAGACATGGAAGGCCGCCCCGAAGTCAAGGCGCAAATCCGCCGTCGCCAGCGTGAAGTCTCCACCGCACGCATGATGCAAAAAGTCAAAGAAGCCGACGTCATCATCACCAACCCGGAACACTTCGCGGTAGCCCTGTCCTACGACCCGACCTCTGACGGTGCGCCCCTGCTGCTAGCCAAAGGCGTTGACCACAGCGCCGCGCGGATTCGCGAAGAAGGCAAAACGCACAGCATCGAAATCTTTGCCGCACCCGAACTGGCCCGTGCGTTGTACTTCACCACCGAACTGGACCAACCCATCCCCGAGGCCCTGTATTTCGCTGTGGCCCAGGTGATTGCGTATGTGTTCAGCCTGGCCCAGGTGGAGCCGGGGGTTGACCCGATGGCGCGCCCGGCACCCAAGCTTCCGGCTTCCATGCTGTTTGATACCAACGGCAAGCCTTTGCACCCTGAGGCAGTAGCCGCATGACCGAACTTCACTTCCCTGGCGACGACAGCATTGCGGGCGTGCAGCCGCTGCTTTTTCGCGTTGCCGACCGCATGCGCCTGGAGGGCTATGTCTCTGCCCTGGTGCAGGACAATATGAGCCTGTCCCTGGTCAGTGGCTTTGATGCCATCTTGGACCACTACGGCAAATTGCTCGTCGCCCGCCTGCGCGAAGCGGCGCCGCACATCGGTCTGGAAGTCTGCTTTCCCGCCAGCGCGGACGCCCTGATCACCCGTTTTAACGAAGTGCTGCAGGACTACTCCATCGAAGACGCGATGGGCGCCAAATTCCATAACGCTCCGCCCAAAATCTGGATCGTGCACGACGCCGGCGCACTGCCGGACAATGAAATTCAGCTGCTGGCGCGTTTGGTGCAACATTTCCCCGGCGCCAACATCCGCGTGGTGATGTTGTTTAACGCCTCCAGCCAAAAACAAAAACTGCTGGCCGCTTTTGGCCGGCGCATCCTCAGCTGGGAAATCGAGCCACCCACGGCTGAGCAATCCGATATCTTGTTAGAGCAGGCCCGGGCCCAAGGCCGCGAAGGCGTGGTCGGCGCGCTGCTGCGCCAGATTTCGCCGCATAAAAAGCCGGCATTACACCCCATGGCCATGCCCGAGCTGGTGGTCGAACCCCCGCCTACGGCGCCGATGGCCGACGCCAAAGCCCCGGCTGCGCCTGCCCAGGACGCGCCTGCAACACCAAACGGCGCACCGTCGCGCAAACTCTGGCTCTGGGCCAGCTTGGCAGCGGCACTCCTTTTTGTATGTGTTTTCGGTGTCTTGGTGCTTTACGGCGTGATTCCCACCGGGGCCAAGGCGGTGCAGGAACTGCAAGACTTGCTGCGCGGCAACAGCGCCTCCAGCCCGCCCGCCGTCAGTGCCGCCAGCAGCGCAAGCGATGCGGCTGCGGTCAGTGCGCCACCAGCCCCACCCGATGCCAGTCGTGCAGCCGAAGCGGCAAACCCCGCACCATTGGCTGCCACCGCAGTACCCGCCTTGGCCGCGCCCCCCAAACCGGTCGAAGAAGTGGAAACCATTGTTCTGCCTTCTGGCGCGCGCAGCAAAGTCGCTGCGGCCACGCCCGAGCCAGTGGCCAGAGAAGTGAAAGAAGCGCCCAAGGCAGCCGACGAGGCCACTATTTCGCAAAACCAGGCGGGGCAAGCCTGGGTACGCCAGATGCCCGCAGGCACCTTCCTGGTCCAGCACACCATCTTTCCCACGTACGCCGAGGCCAATGCCTGGCTGCAAGCCCACCCCACGCTGCGCCGCGCACGCATCGTGGCCAATTACCTGCCCAACCTACCCACGCTGCAGTACTCGGTAGTCTCAGGCCCTTTTAGCTCGCTAGGCGATGCCAGTGCTTATGCCGATAGCCCTGGCGTGCCCAAAGACCCGCAAATCCGTTCGGCACGTTTTATGAAAGAACAGTTTTCGCAAGACAACATGGTTGGCGCCAACCCGCGGCGCGCGGAGAACAAGCGATGAGCGAGCCAGAATTTTTCCCCAGCCATGCACCTCACAAAGTGGAGATGCCCGAAGGCAGCAATGTTGCCAAAAGCAAGTCAGCGCACGTAGGCACCGATATCCGGCGCGTCGCCAAAGACGAAACCATGGTCGACGAAGCGCTAGAGATTGCGCCGGAAAACACGATTCTTTTGCAAAATACCAGTGCCGCCGCCAGCAATATCGTCAAGCTACCGCCGCAGCAAAAGAAAGCACTCAAAACCGTCGCCATTAAATCCGGAGCCGCTGCCGATACCACTAGCACCCAAGCGGACGCCGGTGACGACCAGGGCTACTTGGAAGCTGAATTTGAGACCGAAGAAATGGTAGAAATGGATTTCCCCGCCCGCGTGATTCAACTCAAGATTCAAAACGACGCGATGCGTGAAGAACTCGAAGCGCTCGATGCGCTCATCAACGGCGGCTAAGCCCCAATCCCCGCGCCACCCAGAGGTAAGCAACTATGTCCGACAAACCCACTGCACTCACACCCGACGAAGCCTCCGCGATTGAGGCCATTAGCGGTATCGCACCAGCAGCCCCGGCTGAGACTGTCTCGCATGATGCGGCCAGCGAACCCGTGCTGCACGAGGAAGCTGCCACTGAAGCTGCGCATCCGGCCAGCGAGCACGGCAACGAAGGCGGCGCACTGCATAGCGGTGCCCACGACCACGACCATGGCCATCGTCATGGCCATGATGATGAACATCACGCCGACCACCATGATGCTGCGCACCCGGCGCCAGACAGCCAGGACGCGGAAATGGCGGAGATGAAGTCCACCATGTTGGACTCTGCCGAGTTGGCCAATCGGGCCGCAGGCATGGCTGCCAAAGCGGCGGGCAATATGCATGGTGCATCAACCCAGCTGATCGAAAGCTACGCCGGGCAAAAAATGTATCTCGTCGTTGTGCTGGGCGTGTTTGGCCTGCTGATGGTGCTGGCCATCACCGTGTTTGCCTTCATGTCCTTTCGACTGCAGCAGCGCGTGACCCAAGCCGATGCCATGCTGATCGCAGTAGGTAAGCGCGTCATCGCCATGGACGAGGGGCTGGAGCTTTTCACGGGCCATGGAGAAGCCCTGCGCGAAGTGGCCAGCAAGCAAGAGGCCATCATCAGCGCGCAAACCAAAATTGAACTGCGCCTGGACGAAGTGATGCGCGGCGTGCAAGGCGCTGTCGATACGATTTCCAAACCCGTCGCCCAAGACAAAGACAAAGATAAAGCGCCCGATGTGGCCAAGCTCATCAAAGACTTGGACGGCAAACTGCAAGCCCAGGCCAGCGCCATCAACAACCTGAGCAGCCAGGTGCGCGCAGTAGGCAACCCGGCACCGGCCCGACCCGACCCGGCTGCAGTGCGCAAGGAAGCAGAAGCCTTGGTCCGCCAACTCAAAGCCGCAGAAGCCAGCGTAAAGCCCGCAGCGCCTAGCCCAACGTCGCCGTCCACAGCGCCCAAAACGCCCGAAAAACCGGTGGAAAAAGTGGTGCAATACCCGCGTATTCAAAACACCGGCAAAACGCCCGAGGGCCAATAAGCCTTTAGGGTTTGTGGACTCAGACGGCCTTTTAGCTGCCTTCGCGCAGGCCGAACTTTTGGATTTTTTCGATCAGCGTGGTGCGCTGCACGTTCAGGATGCGCGCTGTCTGTGACACATTGCCGTTGGTGCGGCTGAGCGCCTGGGCAATCAGGTCGCGCTCAATTTCGGCCAAACGGTGTTTCAAGGACAAGCCTTCGGGCGGCAACACCGGCAAGGCCTGCGACATAAAAGTCATTTGTTCGACCTGGTTGGGCTCGGCCTCATCTTGGTCTTCGTCCTCGTCGGACAATTCGTCGAACAAACCTCCGGAAGTCGGCCCATCGGGAAAAGCGCCTGCGGCCAGCGCCATCTCCATCTCCATCTGCGGTAAATCCCCTGAATCGGCCAGCGCCTTGTAGGCCAGCATGCCCTTGGGCAACAGGCTCTTGGAAAAATCTTTCAGCTCCAAGCACTGGCCGGCAAACAAGGTACTAAAGCGATCGATCAAATTGGATAGCTCACGCACATTGCCCGGCCATGCGTAGGCCTGCATCGCGTAGCTGAAGTCCGGCGCAAAGGTGATCGGCTTTTCACTGGCGCCCGCGTGGTGCTTGGCAAAAAATTGCAACAACAAAGGCACGTCGTTGGCGCGCTCCCGCAAAGGCGGCGTATTGAGCGGCAGCACGTTGAGCCGGTAATACAAGTCTTCCCGAAAGCGTCCGGCGGCGATTTCCGCTTCCAAGTCCCGGTGGGTAGCGGCGATCACGCGCACATCGATGGGTACCGGCTTGGTGCCGCCCACCGGGTCGATGACGCGCTCTTGCAAAACGCGCAGCAGTTTGACTTGCAACTCCAGCGGTAAATCGCCGATTTCATCGAGGAAAATAGAGCCGTTGTGCGCCAGCTCAAAGCGCCCCACCCGGTCGGTCACGGCGCCGGTAAACGCGCCTTTGCGGTGGCCGAAAAGCTCGCTCTCGATCAAATCTTTGGGAATGGCAGCGCAATTAATCGGCACAAAATTGGCGTTCGCCCGGTGCGACAAATCATGGAGCGAGCGCGCCACAATTTCTTTGCCAGTGCCGCTCTCACCGGTAATCAGCACGGTAGAACTCGATGCCGCCACCACAGGCAGCAGGTCCCGGATGGCCCGGATGGCATCACTTTCACCAATAAAATTGATAGCTTTTCGCGACATGGAACCTTGTATGGGACGGGCCCCCGCGCCTCGAAGAATGCGCTTTTTCTGGGGCTTGACCGCAAAATCATACCAGTAAGTGTCAGTTTTCAGACAGTACACCAGTGTTTTTTTGCATTTTTCATAGTTTGTTTCTCAAATTACACGCATTACCAGAAATTTGCATGTCTTTTAGGCCATTTATGCCAGCTGGTACGCAAACTGCATAATCTGCATGAACACTCCGCCACAAGCAGCTCAAATCCGGACGGGTGCCCCACTTTTAGACCACAGGCGTGACCGAACTAGCTTCCGATTTGCAACTTGCCGCCCTCACCAATTTGGGCCTGATGTACGCCCAGGGCCAAGGGGTGGAGCAGGATTTGGGGCGCGCGCTGGACTGCTACCGCCAGGCGGCTGAACACGGCGTCCCACAAGCCCAATCCAATTTGGCGGTGATGTACGCCCACGGCCAGGGCGTGGCCCAGGATTTCGCGCAGGCCCACAAGTGGTACCGGGCTGCCGCCGAACAAGGCCTGCCCTATGCCCAAACCAATCTGGCGGTGATGTACGCCAACGGCCAGGGCACGGCGCGCGACTACCAAGAAGCTCTCAAGTGGTACCAAGCTGCGGCCGAACAGGGCGACACCAGCGCCCAGCGCGGCCTGGGCGTGATGTACGCCAACGGCCAGGGCGTGGCGCAGGACTTCGGGCAGGCCTTGCAGTGCTACCAAAGTGGCGCGGCCGCCGGCGATGCCGCCGCCCAATACGGCATGGGCGTGATGTACGCCAACGGCCACGGTGTGCCGCAAGACCTGCCGCAGGCCTGCCACTGGTACCAGCTGGCCGCCGCGCAAAACCATTTGCACGCTTTGTTCAACCTGGGCTTTTTGTATTCCAATGGCCAGGGCATGGCGACGGACAGAGCCAAAGCGCTGGATTGTTATGAGCGCGCCGCCGCGCTGGGCGACGCCGCTGCCCAATACAACCTGGGCGTGCTGTACAGCAGCGGACAGGGAGTCGATCTGAGCCCCGAAAAAGCACTGCACTGGTACCAAAAGGCTGCCGATCAAGGCGACGCGGCCGCCCAATTCAACCTAGGCCTGATGTACGCCACCGGCCAGGGCGTGGCGCAAGACGACGCCGCCGCGCTGGCCTGGTACCAACTGGCCGCCGACCAGGGCGATGCCCAGGCCCAGTACAACCTGGGCGTGATGATTGCCAACGGCCAGGGCACTTTAGCCAGCCGCACCGTAGCCATGCAATGGCTGCAGCTAGCGGCCGACCAAGGCGACGCACTGGCCTGGTACAACCTGGGCGCGCTCTACCAGGAAGGCGCCGACCAGGCACCCGACTACCAGCGCGCCTTGCAGTGCTACCGCAAAGCGGCCCAAGGGGGGCAAGCCGACGCCCAGGCCGCGCTGGGCTGGCTGTACGCCAATGGCATGGGCGTGTTGCAAGACTTTGTGCGGGCCCATATGTGGTTTAACGTGGGCGCGGTCAGCGGCCATGCCCAAGCGGCCAGCGGGCGCGAGTTTGTGGCGCAGCAAATGGCGCCCGTGCAAATTGCCCAGGCGCAAGACATGGCGCGCAAATGCATACAGGCACAATTTGCCGGCTTTGACTAGGATCCCGCACATCGGACCGGCAGTACCATGCACCACCGGCCAGCCCCGCAAGCCGACCCCTCGCCACCCCCCGCCCCGCTATGCCGTACGACGCCACCGACCCCGATTACCAGGCCTACTTTGCCGATGCAGCAAACGCGGTGCAGACGGTGCTGGCCGGTGCGCGCCAGCAGGTGGTGTGCGCGCTGGCGCAAACCTGTAGCCGGCATTGCTTCGATCTGCTGCTGCAAGTGAGCCGCCGTGGCGTCGCACTGCGCCTGCTCGTGCCAGACACCT
>CANNEW010000076.1 GCA_947503685.1 Comamonadaceae bacterium
CCATGCGAATATCGCCAAGCGCCATTGGCGCAATCCCAGTAGCCACGTTGGTCGGATCCGCCAATTTAGACCCTGCAGCCGACACCGCACCATTGACCACTGCGTAACGTGTTTCCTTGCTGAGTTGAGTCAAGTCCGGGGGCACCTCCAATTTCGTGGGCTTGGCGGTGGATTTGTAATCCACTTTGTTGCCTTCCAAAATAGAGCAGCCGCCTAGGCTGATGGCTGCGGCAAATAGCGCGAGGGGGAAGGTGGATTTCACAAATAAACCTTTGGTTGCGGTCATCAAATAAGTCCGGTGGATTGGAGTAAATTGTCCAAAGCCGGGCGTAGGGGTTCGCTGAGCTCAGTCAGTGGCAAACGAATGGCGGGGCTGCACAGGCCCATGCGTGCGGCAGCCCATTTGACCGGTATGGGGTTGGCTTCTACAAACAAGCCTTTGTGCAGCGGCAGCAGGCGGTTTTGGATGTCCATCGCCGCGCGCGGATTGCCGGCCAGCGCCGCCACACACAATTCGTGCATTAAGCGCGGTGCGATATTGGCGGTCACGCTGACATTGCCGTGGCCGCCGCACAGCATCAGGGCGACGGCGGTAGGGTCGTCGCCGGAATAAATCGCAAAGCCTTCGGGCGCTTCTTTAATCAGCCACTGGGCCCGCTCGATATTGCCGGTGGCTTCTTTGATGCCCACGATGCCCGGCACTTTGGCCAGGCGCAGTACCGTGTCGTGCGCCATATCGGCCACGGTGCGCCCCGGTACGTTGTAAAGCACCATAGGCAAGTCCACGGCGCCGGCGATGGCGCTGAAGTGCTGGAACAAGCCTTCTTGCGTAGGCCGGTTGTAGTAGGGCACGACTTGCAATTGGCAATTGGCACCGACCGATTTGGCGAACTCGGCCAGTTCAATGGCCTCTTTGGTGGAGTTGGCGCCGCAACCGGCCATGATGGGCACGCGGCCCGCCGCTTGTTGCACGGACACGCGGATTATTTCGCAATGTTCTTGTACGGTGACCGTGGGTGACTCACCGGTCGTTCCAACGACACAGATGCAGTCTGTGCCTTCTTGGATGTGCCAGTCGATGAGGCGTCGCAATGCGGCATAGTCCACAGCGCCATCGTCCAGCATGGGTGTAATCAAGGCAACAATGCTGCCGCGGATCGGTGAAAAATTCAATGGCATGGGACGCTTCAATTAAAAGGCCGCGTACGCGGCGTAAAAGATCCGTGTCATTTTAGCGGTGCAGGCGAAGCCGCAAAGTCACTTGCTCCGCTATGCACAGCGGCAATTCGCTGCACCACGCGTGGCAGGTCCGGCTCCAGGCCGCACTCGTAGGCCACGATTTGCAAGGCCTGGCACTGGGTTAACAACTCGCCGGGCTGCAACAAAAAGTCGGGGTTGCGCGGTCTGCCCCACTGTTCCTGGCCGGATGCAAAGGTTTCGTAAAGAAGCACGCCCCCGGGCGCCAGGCTGGCGAGCAAGCTGGGCCACAAGGGTCGCCAAAGGTAATTGCAGACCAGTACCGCGTCAAACAGCCGGTTGCCTTGGCCGTCATGGAGGGGCCAGGGCTGGCTTTCCAGGTCGGCCTGAATTAACTCGCTTTGAGGCGCTAAAGACTGGGCTGCGCTGATGTCCAGATCCACACCCGTGCCATGGTGACCCAGGGTATGCAGATAGTGCAAGTGCCGGCCGCTGCCGCAGGCCACATCGAGTACGCGCGAGCGCGGTGCTAGCAAGTGCGACCAACGCACCAGCCAGGGCGAGGGCGCAGCCAAGGGCCTCGCATGGTGGAGATTCATCGCGGCTTGACCTCGTCTTTGAGCGCATTCATCGCCATGCGCTCTACGATCCCCGGCGCAATCAACTTTATAAAGCGCCCGATTTTTCCGGCGGTGGTCATGACCACCTCGCGCTGGCGCGCCTGCATGCCCGCGATGATTAAGCGCGCGCACTGGGCCACGCTCATCCCATTGTCCTCACGCAGGCCGCTGCTGCCCGCGGTCTGGCCCCTGGCGTTGAGGCCGTGGTGGCGGATCTGGGTCAGCACTACGCCGGGGAACGCAATCGTTACGCTGACCCCGGCACTCGACAGCTCAGCGCGCAAGGCCTCAAAAAAACCGGTCATCGCAAATTTGGTCGCGCTATAGGCGGTGCGCCCTGGCACGCCGATCAGCCCGGCCAAAGAGGACACCGCCACGATGCGGCCTTTGCGCGCTTTCAGGTAGGGCAAGGCCGCATGGGTACACCACACACTGCCCCATAAATTAATCTGCATCAGTCTTTGGTACCAATGCAAATCGTCGGCTTGGACGTCGGCGAGCAAGGCTTGTGCCGAAACCCCTGCGTTATTTACCAGCGTGTCGATATGCCCGAAATAGGCCACGGCCTGCGCGATCAGCGCCCGGCACTGGTCTTCTTGGGCCACATCCGTCGGCACGACCAGACAGTGGGCGCCTACTTCGCGGCAATCGGCTGCCGTGTTTTCCAGACCCGGTAGCGAGCGGGCAGCTAACACCAGGCCCAGCGCGGGGCCATGGTGTTGCGCCAACTGGCGCGCTATTTCCGCGCCAATGCCGTCGGATGCGCCGGTAATGATGACGACTTGCAAGTCGCCGGGTACGGCAGTATTCATAAGGCGGAAACTTTTGGAAGCGGCATGCGGGCCGGGCTAGAAACAAGTCCACAACTGATCGGTGAGCATGATTACCAGTTGCGGATTGCTATATAAATAAAAAACCCAAGCCAGTCCCATCGTCACCGCCAGCATGAGCAGCACGCGCTTGATAGGCGCCCTGCGCGCAGGGACGGGTACCGTAGGCTGTTCGTTCATTGTCAATGGGCCGCACTGAGCGCAGGGGTGCGGTCAATGGCCTCTTCTTTGACTGGCAGGTTCACCAAGCCGGCAAAAACACCCAGGGCAATCGAGAGGTACCAGGCCAAGTCATAGCTGCCCGTGGTGTCATACATATAGCCGCCCAGCCATACCCCCAAGAAAGAGCCAATTTGGTGGCTTAAAAATACAAAGCCACCCAGCATGGATAAGTGCGCCACGCCGAAGATTTGCGCAATCGCCGCGTTGGTGGCCGGGACGGTGGAAAGCCATAACAAGCCCATGGTGGCGCTGAAGATGTACACGCTGGTGGGCGACAGCGGCAGGCTGATGAACACGGCGATCACCACGGCGCGTGCGAAATAGATAAAAGACAAGATATAGCGCTTGGGCATACGCTGGCCCAAGGCGCCCGAAATATAGGTTCCAAACACGTTGAACAGGCCGACCAGGGCCAGGGCATAGCTGGCCACCTGGGGGCTCAAGCCATGGTCTTTGAGATAGCTTGGCATGTGTACGCCAATGAAAACCACCTGAAAGCCGCAAACAAAATAACCTGCCATCAATAATTGAAAACTGGGGTAGCGAAAGGCTTCCACCAAGGCTTGCACAATGCTTTGCTCGCGCTGCGGGGCCGCGCCTGCGCCAAAAACCGGCTCGCGCAGGCCACGCGCCAGTGGGAGGATGAGTAAGGCCAAGCCCGCGAGTGCCACCAGCGCGTTCTGCCATCCCAAGCTTTCGATCAAGCCGCCTTCGATCGGCACCATTAAAAATTGCCCGAAGGAGCCCGCCGCCGCGGTCACGCCCATGGCCCAGGAGCGCCGTTCGGCCGGCACGTTGCGCCCGATCACGCCGTACACCACCGCATAGGTCGTCCCCGCTTGAGCAATGCCTAAGGTCATACCGGTGGACAGCATCAATTGCCATGGCGTGCCCGCATGTGCCATACCTACAAGACCCAAGGCATACAGCAGTCCCCCTGCAATCAGCACTCTAAATGCGCCAAAGCGGTCGGCCACCATCCCCACAAATACCCCCGCCAGACCCCACGAAATGTTTTGGATGGCCATCGCCAAGCCATAAATTTGCCGTGTCCAGTCGTGGGCCTGGGTGGTGGGTTGTAACCACAGGCCAAAGCCGTGGCGTATTCCCATGGACAGGGCCACGATGGCGGCGCCGCAGGCCAGAACTTGAAAAAGCGGTAGTGCTGGTTGCGGTGCCGAGGGGTTTTGCATAGGCTTGAATATAGCGATTTACAGCCGTACGAGCCGTGAAGTAAGCTTTAAGGGGGATACGCTGGTGACAAGCGGGAAGATCTGTTAACTGGATTTATATACAGTTAAATATAGGCTTTCGCACTACAATCGGTCTCCATGTCAGCCAAACCCCCCACCCCCGCATCCGGCGCCAAGTCGGCGGCCAATGCCTATTCCGAGGGCTCGATCCGCGTCCTCAAAGGCCTGGAGCCCGTCAAACAGCGTCCGGGTATGTACACCCGCACCGACAACCCGCTGCACGTCATCCAAGAAGTGCTGGACAACGCCGCCGACGAGGCCCTAGCCGGTCATGGCAAAAAAATCAAAGTTATTTTGCATTCCGACGGCTCGGTGACGATAGATGATGATGGACGCGGCATTCCCTTTGGCATGCACCCCGAAGAAAAAGCGCCGGTCATCGAACTGGTGTTCACCCGCCTGCACGCCGGTGGCAAGTTTGATAAGGGCAAAGGCGGCGCTTACAGTTTTTCGGGCGGCTTGCACGGCGTGGGGGTGAGCGTGACCAACGCCCTGGCCAAACGACTGGAGGCCACGTCTTACCGCGAAGGCGCGGTGGCGCATCTGGTATTTCAGGGTGGCGATGTCACCCAAAAGCTCAGCATCCGGCCCCTGGTCGAGGGTGAGCGTAAGTCCGGCACCTCGGTACGGGTCTGGCCGGACGGCAAATATTTCGAATCCTCGGTCTTGCCCATGGGTGACTTGTCGCACTTGCTGCGCAGCAAAGCAGTGCTGATGCCCGGCGTGACGGTTACCCTGTTCAACGAAAAAACCAAAGAAACGCAGACCTGGCTCTACAAAGGCGGCTTGCGCGATTACCTGACGCAGTCGCTCAACGCCGACCCGGTCATTCCGCTGTTTGAAGGCGAAGGCTTTGCCGACGCCAATAGCGACAGTTTTGCCGAAGGCGAGGGCGCCGCCTGGTGCGTGGCCTTTACCGAAGACGGCCATCCGGTACGTGAGAGCTATGTCAACCTGATTCCTACCAGCGCCGGTGGCACGCATGAAAGCGGCTTGCGCGACGGTTTATTTAACGCGGTCAAAAGTTTTATCGAGATGCACGCCTTGCTGCCTAAAGGCGTCAAGCTCATGCCCGAAGACGTGTTTGCGCGCGCCAGTTATGTGCTGTCGGCCAAGGTGCTGGACCCGCAGTTCCAGGGGCAGATCAAAGAGCGCCTGAACTCGCGTGACGCCGTGCGTTTGGTCTCGGGCTATGTGCGTCCGGCGCTGGAGTTGTGGCTGAACCAGCATGTGGACTACGGCAAAAAGCTGGCCGAACTGGCCATTAAAGCCGCACAAACCCGCCAGCGAGCGGGGCAGAAAGTGGAGAAACGCAAAAGCTCGGGCGTGGCGGTGTTGCCGGGCAAGCTGACCGATTGCGAAAGCCGCGACCTCGCTTATAACGAAGTATTTTTGGTCGAGGGCGACTCCGCCGGCGGCAGCGCCAAGATGGGGCGCGATAAAGAAAACCAGGCCATCCTGCCGCTGCGCGGCAAAGTACTAAACACCTGGGAAGTGGACCGCGACCGTTTGTTTGCGAACACCGAAATCCACGATATTTCGGTGGCGATTGGCGTGGACCCGCATGGGCCCAATGACACACCCGATTTCAGCGGTCTGCGCTATGGCAAGGTGTGCATCTTGAGTGATGCAGATGTGGACGGATCGCATATCCAGGTCTTGCTGCTGACTTTGTTTTTCCGGCATTTCCCTAAGCTGATTGAGGCCGGTCATGTGTATGTGGCTAGGCCGCCGCTGTTTCGGGTGGATGCGCCGGCGCGTGGCAAAAAACCGGCTTCCAAAGCCTATGCTTTGGACGAAGGTGAAATGGGAGCTATTTTGGACAAGTTGCGCAAAGAGGGCGTGCGCGAAGGCGCCTGGAGCATCAGCCGTTTCAAAGGTCTGGGCGAGATGAATGCCGAGCAACTGTGGGACACCACCTTAAATCCGGACACGCGGCGTTTGTTGCCGGTGGCCCTGGGGTCGATTGATTTTGCGGCGACCGAAGCTTTGATTACCAAGCTGATGGGCAAGGGCGAGGCGGCGGCGCGGCGCGAGTTGATGGAGTTGCATGGCGACAGCGTCGAAATCGACGTTTAACGTCAACAGTGATTACCGAAATACCATGACTACCGCTTTTCAGTTGCGCATTGAATTGCGCGATTTCAAACCCGCCGTCTACCGCGATGTACTGGTCGACCCGGCCATACCCTTGCCCAAGCTGCACAAGCTGATTCAAGCTGCGATGGGTTGGGAAGATGAGCACATGCACGCTTTTGCGGTACCCCAGAAAAACGAGCGCTATTACAGCGTGCCAGCCAGCCGTCGCTTTGAAAAACCTGATGCAGTCAATTGGGGTGAACCGGCTCACAACGAAGCGCGCTTTAAGCTTCAAGACGTGATGGCTGCACCCAAAGACAAGTTACTTTATTTGTATGACTTTGGTGACGATTGGGAGCACGTCATTACGCTCAAGGCAGTGGTGGACACCGAACTGGCTTTGCCCAGTTTGCTCAAAGCACAGCAAGGCTGCCCGCCAGAGGATTGTGGCGGCCCACCAGGTGCCCAATACTGGGCCAGTGTTTGGTACGACAAATCACACCCCGAACGTAACATTGCCTTGCAAATGTTTGGTGAATACGAACCGGGGTGGCTTGATTTCGACGCATTGCAAAAAGCGGTGACCAAGTTGCAACCTCAATTGCGCCGAGTCAAATGAGTGCGCACTCTCAGCCAGGCGCACCATCAACACGGAAAATCACATGATCGATGTACACAATTTCCGCGCCTCAGCCTTGCATTTGGGATTTTCGGCAGACCGCCAAGAAGTCAGCGACGTTTTGCACAAAATCTATGGCGAAAACGGTGAGGTCATCCCCAAGCCGCAGTCATGAGCACCCAGCCCACCCCCATGCTGATCTACCAAACCGTAGACGGGCGCGTCCAGATTGCGGCCCAGGTGCAGGCCGACACTTTGTGGCTGACGCAACCGCAAGTGGCGCAGTTGTTTCAGACGATCCAGCAAAACATCAGCCTGTACCTGCAAAACGTTTATGACGAGGGGGAACTGCAGCCCGAGGCAACTCACAAGGATTTCTTGTCTGTTCGCCAAGAAGGCGGCCGCCAAGTCTCCCACCCAGTCCGTCACTACAACCTCGATGCGGTGCTCAGCGTGGGCTATCGCGTCAAAAGCGCCGTGGCCACGCGCTTTCGCATCTGGGCCACGCAGCAATTGCGCGAATACTTGAGCAAAGGCTTTTTGCTGGACGACAAACGCCTGAAACCCCCCGGACCTGCAGGCAGCGGCTACTTTGATGAGCTGCTGGCACGCGTTCAAGACATTCGCTCCTCGGAGCGACGCATCTATCAAAAAATCACCATGCGCCGCGTTGCCATGACCATGGACGATTGGATCGCCAAACTCCACGGTTTTTTGAGCATCAACGACCGTGATATTTTGAACTACGCTGGAAAAATCTCACATGACATGGCTGTAGCCCATGCTGAGGGGCAATACGAATTTTTCAATTTAGAACGTTTGCGTGCGGCGGACGTGATGGAAAGCGACTTTGACCGGGCGGTGGCGTCGTTGCCCATACTCTGCAATACAAGCCTAAACCCAAAAAAAATCCTGAACGCAAAACCCAATACCCCTAGCAAAAAATGACCGACCTTTTCGCCCCCGATGCTGCCCCACAATCCCCCACGCCCGAAAGCGACGACCAGCCCAATCTGGCTACCTATGCGCAGCGCGCTTACCTGGAATATGCGCTGTCGGTTGTCAAAGGCCGTGCTTTGCCGGATGTGTGCGACGGGCAAAAGCCGGTGCAGCGGCGGATTTTGTATTCCATGTCGCGTATGGGCCTGGGCTTTGGCGGTACCAATAACAATACCGGTGCCAAGCCGGTTAAAAGTGCGCGGGTGGTGGGCGATGTGCTGGGTCGTTTTCATCCGCATGGCGACCAGGCCGCGTACGACGCCTTGGTGCGCATGGCGCAAGATTTTTCTCAGCGTTATCCACTGATCGACGGGCAGGGCAATTTCGGTTCACGCGACGGCGATGGTGCAGCGGCCATGCGCTATACCGAAGCGCGGCTGGCCAAAATCACCAGCTTGTTGCTCGAAGAAATCGACCAGGGCACGGTGGACTTTGTGTCCAATTACGACGGCTCCACCGAAGAGCCCAGCCAGTTGCCCGCACGCCTGCCATTTGCACTGCTCAACGGCGCCAGCGGCATTGCGGTGGGCTTGGCTACCGAAATCCCCAGCCACAATTTGCGTGAGGTGGCCGATGCCTGCGTGGCCTTAATCAAGAACCCCAAGACCAGCGACGAGGAACTGTTGGCCCTGGTGCCCGGCCCGGACTACCCGGGCGGCGGCCAGATCATCAGCAACAGTGCCGATATTGCCGATGCCTACCGCAGCGGGCGCGGCTCGCTCAAAGTGCGGGCGCGCTGGAAGATTGAAGACATGGCGCGCGGCCAGTGGCAACTGGTGGTGACCGAATTGCCGCCGGGCGTAAGCAGTCAGCGGGTGCTCGAAGAGATTGAAGAACTCACCAACCCTAAAGTCAAGGCGGGTAAAAAAGCCTTGTCGCAAGACCAGTTGCAGCTCAAGGCCAGCATGCTGGCGGTGCTAGACCTGGTGCGTGACGAGTCGGGCAAAGAGGCGGCGGTGCGTTTGGTGTTCGAGCCCAAGACCAGCCGCATCGAGCAACAGGAGCTAATTACTGCCCTGCTTGCGCACACCAGTCTGGAGAGCTCGGCCCCCATCAACCTGACCATGGTGGGGCTGGACGGACGGCCCACGCAAAAGTCTTTCCGCCAGATGCTGACCGAGTGGATTGCTTTTCGCCAAACCACGGTGGAGCGGCGCTCGCGCCACCGCTTGGGCAAGGTGCTGGACCGCATCCACATCTTGGAGGGGCGGCAATTGGTGCTGCTCAATATCGACGAAGTGATTGCCATCATCCGCCAGTCGGACGAGCCGCGCAGCGCTTTGATGGAACGTTTTCGTTTGTCCGAGCGCCAGGCCGAAGACATTCTGGAAATTCGCCTGCGCCAACTGGCGCGCCTGGAGGCGATCAAAATCGAACAGGAGCTTTCGGAACTGCGCGATGAACAAAAAAAGCTGGAAGACATTTTGGACAACCCAGCCAGCCTGCGCCGCTTGATGGTCAAGGAAATCGAGTTGGACGCCAAAACCTTTGCCGATGCACGGCGCACTTTGATACAAGCCGAGAAAAAAGCCGTTGCCGAAATCAAAATCGTCGATGAGCCGGTGACGGTGGTGGTCAGCGACAAAGGCTGGGTGCGCGCGCGCGGCGGCCATGGCCACGAGGCGGCGGGCTTTGCATTTAAGGCCGGCGATGCCTTGTATGCCACCTTTGAATGCCGCAGTGTCGATACCTTGCTGGCCTTTGGTTCCAATGGCCGGGTGTATTCGGTGGCAGTGGCTTTGTTGCCCGGCGGGCGCGGGGACGGGCAGCCGCTCACTAGCCTGATCGAGCTGGAAGCAGGTACGCAAATCCAGCATTACTTTGCTGGCCCGGCGACGGCGCAATTGCTGATTTCCAGCAGCGCAGGCTATGGCTTTATGGCAAGCGTGGACAACATGATTTCGCGCAACAAAGCGGGCAAAGCATTCGTCACTTGCAATGCCGACGAAAGCATGTGCGCCCCATCGCTGGTTGTTGGTGCCAGCCTGCCAGCCCACGCAGGCACGGCTGCGACTGTGCAAAACGCCGCACGTGCCTTGGTGGCCCCTGCAACCGACGTGGCTTGCGCCTCCACGCTGGGCCGTATCCTCACTTTCAAATTGTCCGAACTCAAGACCATGGAAAAAGGCGGGCGCGGTTTGATGCTGCTTGACTTGGATGGTAAAGACATGCTGGCCGGGGCCGC
>CANNEW010000077.1 GCA_947503685.1 Comamonadaceae bacterium
GCTCCATAGCCGTCGATCCCGGCAGCATCCCCTATGGCACGCCGGTATGGATGAGCTCCAACGGCGCCCAGACCCAGTTGCAACAACTGGTCATCGCCCAGGACACCGGCAGCGCCATCACCGGCGCAGTGCGCGCCGACTACTTTGCCGGCTCGGGGACGCAAGCGGGGGAACTGGCTGGACGGCTCAAGCAGCCCTTGCAGATGTGGGTTTTGTGGCCTAAGTGAGGAGGGCCGTGGAGTCTGTCGCCCTGCTGCACTGCCGTTGACACCTGGTGCGCTATACGCTTCATAAGGAACGCATGGGGCATCAAGGGCGCAATACGCACGTGCCCATAGTTTGACTACACTGCGCAGCAGGCGCAGCACTCCTACCCGGAGCCCGCTGCACAGACTGCCGCCCACAAAGCGGCCCCATCACTCCAGGAGCCCATTGCCATGAACGCCCCCCTGCACCCCGACCAGCTGCGCGCCGCATCCGTCACGCTGGACGACAAATACACCCAAGCTACCGGCCAGGCTTTTATGAGCGGCGTCCACGCTCTGGTGCGCTTGCCCATGATGCAGCGCGTGCGAGATTTGGCAGCGGGCAAGAACACCGCGGGCTTGATCAGCGGCTACCGTGGCTCGCCTTTAGGCAGCTACGACCAGTCGCTGGCCAAAGAAAAAAAGCGCTTGCTGGAGCACCATGTGCATTTCCAGCCCGGCGTCAATGAAGAACTGGCCGCCACCGCTTTGTGGGGCACGCAGCAACTGGGCTTTGCGCCACCGGGCAGCAATAAATACGACGGCGTGTTTGGCATCTGGTACGGCAAAGGCCCGGGCGTGGACCGTTGCTCGGATGTGTTCAAGCACGCCAATATGGCCGGCACCACACCCTGGGGCGGCGTGATCGCCGTGGCCGGTGATGACCATGTATCCAAAAGCTCGACGGCAGCGCACCAGAGCGATCATATTTTTAAGGCCTGCGGCACACCGGTGTTTTTCCCGGCCAGCGTGCAGGACATTTTGGATTTGGGCGTACATGCGTTTGCCATGAGCCGCTACGCGGGCATCTGGGCGGGCATGAAAACGATTCAGGAAATCGTCGAATCCAGCGCAGCAGTGGATGTGGACCCGCACCGTGTGCAGATCGTGATGCCAACTGATTTTGTGATGCCAGCAAGCGGCGTGCACATACGCTGGCCTGATGGCGCGCTGGACCAGGAGGCGCGGCTGTTTGATACCAAATGGTATGCCGCGCTGGCCTATGTGCGTGCCAACCGGCTCAACCACAATGTCATCGAAGGGCCCAACGACCGCTTGGGCCTAATGGCCAGCGGCAAGGCTTATAACGACACGCGCCAGGCTTTGCTCGACTTGGGCCTGGACGATGCTACTTGCCGCCGCGTGGGCATACGCCTGCACAAGGTAGCGGTGGTCTGGCCGCTGGAGGCGCAACTGACGCGCGAATTTGCCAGCGGCTTGCAAGAGATTTTGGTGGTCGAGGAAAAGCGCCAGGTTATTGAATACCAACTCAAAGAAGAGCTGTACCACTGGCGCGCCGATATGCGCCCGCGCGTGGTGGGTAAGTTCACCGTGTCCGATGACGCGGCCAGCCCCTACGGCATTGGCGGCGAATGGTCGGGCCCGGAGCCGTCGGCCAACCGCTTGCTGCGCGCCAATGCGGATTTGTCGCCCGCCATGATTGCCCGCGCGATTGCGCAACGCCTCACTGCGCTGGGTGTAGATGCCGATGTGCGCGCCCGCATGGATGCGCAGTTGGCGATTTTGGACGCCAAAGAAAAGTCCATGCAAGCCTTGGCATTGGGCGCGCCGCTGGCCGAGCGCCAGCCCTGGTTTTGCTCGGGCTGCCCGCACAACACCTCCACCCGGGTGCCCGAAGGCTCACGCGCCATGGCCGGTATTGGTTGTCACTTTATGACCTTGTGGATGGACCGCTCCACCACCGGCTTTACCCAAATGGGCGGCGAGGGCGTGCCCTGGGTCGGCCAGCAGCCTTTTGTGAACGACGCGCATATTTTTGCCAATTTGGGCGATGGCACGTACTTCCATAGCGGTCTGCTGGCGGTGCGCCAGTCGATTGCGGCGGGCGTGAACATCACCTACAAAATTTTGTACAACGACGCCGTGGCCATGACCGGCGGCCAGCAAGTGGGGGAGCGCGCCGAGGGACACAGCGTGATCCAGATCGCACAAAGCATGCGGGCCGAAGGTGCGCAGCGCATTGTGGTGGTGACCGACGAACCCCAAAAATACGATGGTGTGCAAGGCCTGCCCGAAGGCGTGGCGGTGGAGCACCGCGACAGCCTGGATGCGGTGCAGCGCGTGATGCGAGAGATTAAAGGCACCACCGTCATTATTTACGACCAAACCTGCGCCACCGAAAAGCGCCGCCGCCGCAAGCGCGGCACCATGGTGGACCCGGCCACGCGTGTGGTGATTAACGAGTTGGTCTGCGAAGGCTGCGGCGACTGCGGCGTGCAAAGCAATTGCGTGAGCGTCGAACCGCTAGAAACCGAACTGGGCCGCAAGCGGCGTATCAACCAAAGCACTTGCAACAAAGACATTTCTTGCGTCAAAGGGTTTTGCCCTAGCTTTGTCACCGTGGAAGGCGGCAAATTACGCAAGAAGCAAAGTTCTGCGCAGTCCACTAGCAGCGGCCCGGCTGCCGGTCTGCCCGAGCCGGCGGTATTCGATTTACAACAAGCACATGACGGCGTCTGGGGCCTGGTGGTTGCGGGCGTGGGCGGCACGGGCGTAATCACCATCGGCCAGTTGCTGGGCGTGGCGGCGCACATCGAAGGCAAGGGCATCGTCACGCAAGACGCGGGCGGCATGGCGCAAAAAGGCGGCGCCACCTGGAGCCATGTGCTGATCAGCCATAGCCAGGACGCGATACGCACCACCCGTGTCGGCATGGCCTGCGCGGATTTGGTAATCGGCTGCGACCCCATCGTCACCGCGGGCAAAGAAACCAGTATGCGCCTGCGCGCCGGGCGCAGCCGCGTGGTGCTCAATAGCCACAGCCAACCTACTGCCGCTTTTGTGCAAAACGCGAACTGGAGCAACCCCGGCGAGGCCTGTATCGCCGCCATTGGTGCCACTTTGCAAGACCCGCAATCCCTAGGCTGCGTGGACGCCGAAGCCATCGCTACCGAATTGTTGGGCGACAGCATTTTTACCAACCCGGTGCTGCTGGGCTACGCCTGGCAAAAAGGCTGGATACCGCTGGGGCAGGATGCGCTCTTGCAAGCCATGGCACTCAACGCCGTGGCCATTGAAAAAAACCAAGCCGCCTTCCATTGGGGCCGACTGGCCGCGCACGACCCGGCAGCGGTGCAGCGCAGCTTGCTGCCCGCGCAAACCGTGCAACTGGTGCGCAAGCAGGCACCGACCTCGCTGGACGCGCTAATAGAGCACCGCGCTACTTTTTTGACCGGCTACCAAAACGCCGCCTACGCGCAAAGCTACCGCGACTTTGTAGCCAAGGTGCGCAGCGCCGAAGGCGCGCTGGGGGCCCAAGCCGATGCCAAAGAGTTAGCGCTGAGCTGCGCCGTGGCGCGCTATCTGTTCAAGCTAATGGCCTACAAAGACGAATACGAAGTGGCGCGGCTGCACAGCGACCCGGCGTTCAAGGAAAAAATCACTGCGATGTTTGAAGGCGACTACCAAGTCCACTACCACCTGGCGCCGCCACTCTTGGCGAAGAAGGATGAAAAAGGCCGCCTCCTCAAACAACGCTTTGGCCCCTGGATGGGCTTGGGCTTTCGCTTGCTGGCGCCACTCAAGGTTTTGCGCGGCACCGCGCTGGATATTTTTGGCTATAGCGAAGAGCGCCAAGGCGAACGGGCCCTGGTGCACAACTACCAGCAAACCTTGGAGCGCATGCTGACGCAACTAAACCCCGCCACCCTGCCCGACGCCCTGCGCTTTGCCAAACTGCCTGAAGAGATTCGCGGCTTTGGGCATGTGAAGGCGCGGCATATTGCGGCGGTAAAACCTAGCTGGGAAGGGCTGGGTGGGAAGCTGCCTTAAGGGTTCGCACGCATGCAGCTTGGGCGCTCTTGGGAGCGTAATTGGCACATGGATTTGTATATACAATCTATATTATTCATACAATAGTGCTACCCTGAAGGAACATAAACATGCAAACCGTGACATCGCGTGAGGTGCAAAGTCGGTACGGAGAATTCCTTGAATCCGTACAAGACGATCTTGTCTGCGTGACCCGCCATGGGCGCCCACTTTTTTGGGCTTTGTCAGATCGTCATGTTCGTGCGCCTGACCCCAGCCTCCTGATTGGCCGAATGCTGCTGCTGCACGGTCAGCTCAACCGTGAGACGCAAGAGCGTGCAGGCGATGCGTTCGGGAAAGTCCTAGAGCAACTCGATGCTAGCCTTGACCCTCAAGATTTGACACAAGAAAAAGTAATGACCATCGTGCATGAGAACCGAGCCTAAGCCGCGCCTCATTCTTGACACCAAGGTCATCATTAGTGGGGTCTTATTCAAAGGGAAGGCCATTCGCAGCCTATTGCTTTATGCGCTCAGCGAGTACCAGCTCGTATTTAACCCGAAGGACAACAAGTTTCTTTCCCTGGCCTTGGATGCGGATGTCATGGCGATTGTCACCGGCGACAAGGAACTGAAGGTGCTGCACCCGTACAAAGGCATCGCCATTCCATCTCCGGCTGACTTTATGCGCCTGCAGATGCCGGCACCACAATAGTCGTTACCCTACCTGCCTCCCGCTAGCCTTACCAACGTACAACCACAAGGCGGCGACTCGCCAAGGATGGCGGTGGTGTCTTTTTTGATTTAAAGAATTACAAGGGAAGCAGCCTCTCTAATCAGCCATTAGCGGGTGTCAAATGAGCATGCCCCTGATTTCAACTTTAGAGACGGCCACGCTGGCGCATACACCCCAACGGCTTAGCGCTCATTCATCGCCCCAGCAAAGGCCTTGTAAACCGGTTTAGCCAAATACTGCAGCACTGAACGGTTGCCGGTGCGGATATCAACCGTGGCGGTCATGCCGGGCTTCAAGGCTACGTCGACCAGTTTGGGGTTGGGTTGCAATTTGGCGCGCACCGCATCCAAGCGCACCTGGGCTCGGTAGTAAGCGCTGGCCTGTCCGTTGGGGCTTTGCTCGACCAAAGTGTCGGAGCTCAAATACGTCAACTTGCCCTCAAGGCTGCCGTAGACCGAGTAGTCAAAAGTATCGAGCTTGATGGACACCGGTAGACCCACACTCAGCTGGCCAATATCGACTGGGTTGATCTTCACCTCAAAGACCATCTCGCCTTCAGTGGGCGATATCTGCATCAGCTCATCACCCGCGCGCAGCACGCCACCGATGGTGGTGAGCTTGAGGTATTTCACCACCCCGGCAATGGGTGCAGTCAACACTGTCTTACCCAGTATGCTTTGTCGTTCGTCAAGTTTGTAGCGGTTCGAGGCTAAGTCTTCTGCCAGTTTGGTCGACTCGGCTCGCGCATCTTGCAGGTATTTATTGCGCGTGGTATTGATCTTGCCCTCCAACTCGCCCACTTGGCGCTTGGCGCGCATCACTTCGAGTTGGCTGGTGTCGCCGGTTTTAAACAGCGCCTCGTTCATGCGTAACTCCACTTTGGCCATCTCCAGCGCGCCCGAAACAGTGGCCAGCTCTTCTTGCAAACCAAGCCTGCGTTGATCATAGAGTGCGCGCTGTACCGCCACAAATTCAGGATAGGCTTGCAGCTTGACACCAAATTCAGGCACCTGCTGCGCGGCCTCAGCCTGCGCACGAATGAGCGCGGCAGTCAAGGCCGCCTGCCGGGCCCGGCTCTCGTCGAGTCCAGCCGTTGAACGCTCGCGCTCGAGCACCGCTAGCTGCTGCCCGGCCGTAACACCCTGACCTTCTTCAACCAGCAGTTTTTCCAACACCCCGCCGTCGGCCGATTGAATCACCTGGGTGCGTGCGCTGGGAATGATTTGCCCTTGGGCGCGCACTGTCTGCTCAATCTCAAACAAAGCCGCCCAGGCCAGGAACGCCGAGAGTGCTGCGAACAATAGAGCCGTCATCGACACCGCACCACGGCTATGCTGTCGGGGGGAGCAGTAATGGGGCCTCATACGGTCCTGAGGTGGGGTGAGGCAACCGGCGGCGTTTGGAGTTTCTGCAAGACCAAGGCCTTGGGCCCGTCGATCATCACCTGGTGGTTAGCGACCACGATGAGGCGGTCTACCAGCTCGAGCATTTCGCCCTTGTGTGTCACCAATACCAGGGTGTCGGTGGGGCGAAACGCCGCTTTGAGCGCCTGCGTGACTTGCAACTCCAGTCCCCGGTCCATGGAGGCGGTGGGTTCATCGAGCAACCACAGCGTGGGTTGGCGCAAAAACGCCCTCGTCAGGTTAACGAGTTGGCGCTGCCCACCAGACAGGCCGCTGCCGCCCTCATAAATCTCTTGCTGCAAACCTTTGGGATGCGCCGCGATCACTGCCTGTAACAAACCAGTCTGGCGCGCAGCGGCCAAAATCGCATCATCGCCCGGATCGAGTTGTCCAAGGATCAGGTTGTCGCGCAGCGTGCCAGCAAACAGACGCCCGTCTTGTTGCACATAACCCATGTGTTGGGCCAGCACCGGCTTGGAGAGATGGCCCAGATCGATGTCATCGAGCAGGATGCGCCCCTCTTGCGGCTTGTACATCCCCGACAACAGGCGCAGCAAGGTGGTCTTTCCAGCGCCGATGGGGCCCAGAACGCCGATTTTTTCTCCGGGGCGGATGACCAGGCTGGGCAAGGCCAGTGCCTTCTTTGCGCCGTAGCTTGCCACCACGCCCTCGAACCGATAATCACCACGAATGCTGGCAACCACCACCGGTCGCTCTTGACCGTAGTGATCGTCCTGCAGGGCCCAGAGGCGGTCAAGCCCCTGCAAAGCGGCTTTGGCATGGGCCCATTGCACCAGCTGTCCCGGGACCATCGAGACCGGCGCCAACACCCGGCCCGACAAGATCGAACAGGCAATTAACCCGCCCATGGTCATCTCGCCCCGGCTGACCAGCAGGGCCCCCGCCGCAACCATCAGGGTGTAAGAGATTTGTTGCAGCGCGCCAGCCAGGTGTTGCGAGTGCTCGCTGATGTTGCGCATCTGCAGATCAAGGTCGCGCGCCTCATCCGTGGTCTTCATCCAACGCGAGAGCATGCGCCAGCCGCCCTGCCCGGACTTGATGCTCTCGGCCCCTTCAATGGTCTCCACCAGCAGGCCTGTTTTTTGATTGCTCGCGGCATTTGACTTACCAGCAAAGGCATCCACCTGTTTGCTGTAATACAGACCGACCGCTAAGCAAATTACAAAAAACAGCAAAGGCACCAGCGCCAATGCGCCACCGATCAAGCCGATGATCAGTAAAAAGAGCAGTGCAAACGGCGCGTCTACCAAAAAGTTGGTGGTGATGGACGTAAAAAACCCGCGCACCGTCTCATAGCCGCGCATCTGTGCGGCAAGTCCACCCACGCTTTGCGGCAACTGGTCCAGCCGGATTGACAAAAAGCGCAGGTAGACGGCGCGTGACAAGCGTTGATCCACCGCGTCAATAAGGCGCTCATACAGGCTGCTGCGCACGCGCTTGGTGATCAGCTCGAACACAATCGCCAGCAGCACACCCAGGGTCAGCACCAGCAGGGTCTGGGTGGCATGGGTCGGAATCACGCGGTCATACACCTGCATGCTATAAAACGAGGTGGCTAAGGCCACCACATTGATCATCAAACCCCCGAGCACCGCCTCGCGTAACAGCTTGCGGTGGACAAAAATCTCGTCGCGAATCAACCGATACACCGCGCTCTTGCTCGCCTCATAGGGGCGGGCGAGCTTGACGGTGGCAAACATGTGGTCAGGCAAAGCCGCATCGGCGCGCTCTTGCCAGCGCTGGGTACTGCTATCCCACCATTCGCTGATCCACTCGCCTTGCGCGTTTTGACCGCGCAGTACGCCCCAATGCCCCCCCGATTGGCCA
The DNA here is from genome assembly GCA_947503685.1 of Comamonadaceae bacterium. Taxonomy (GTDB): domain Bacteria; phylum Pseudomonadota; class Gammaproteobacteria; order Burkholderiales; family Burkholderiaceae_C; genus Allorhodoferax. The sequence continues at coordinate 8,003 of CANNEW010000077.1, forward strand.
AACGGGGCAAAAATCAGGGCGGGTGTGCGGCTAGCATCTGGCGCCTTGAGCCAGCGCGCCGCGCCCACATGCAAGTGATCGGCTACGGTTTTAAGCTGCAGCCGTGGGTCATCGGCAGCTTGTTTTGAGGCAGCTTCTGCCGCCTCTTGCAAGGCCAGGCGATCAACGCTCTCGTGTTGCAACTGCGCGAGGCGCGCCAGGCAAGGCAATAGATGGGCGTTCGCCTCTGTCGCCTGTTCTTGGAGAAGAGGGTCTGCGTCCAGAGCTATCATTTTGTACTCTCGCTCAGCGCCTGAATACCGCGCGTGCAAGCGGCCAGACGCCAGGTCACCACCACCTGCATGGCCTGCAAGTCAGCCAATTGCGCCTCGATCTGCGCCAGTTCGCGCGCAGCGTTCATCACATCAAGCCAAGACTTGCGTCCGGCCAAAAATTGTCGGTCGTAAGCGGCAGAGACATCTTGGGCAGAATTTAAGGAGGTCTGCATGGATTGCAAGCGGCTTGTCAAGGCCAGCGCCTGTGCATGATCAGTCAACACCTGTTCGTTGAGCGTACGCGACTGCACCTCAATCTCGCTCAGGGCGGCGGCGTACTGCGTCTGCGCGGCTTCGATATTCGACAGCGTTGATAAACCTGCCCCAAAGCGGCTCGACAGACCGATAAAGAGCCGCGACTGCGCCGCTGCATTGGCCTGGTTGTAATTGCCCGATTGATACTCAAGCCGAGCATAGACCTCGGGAAGCAAATCAGCTCGGCGCTCGTCGACGGTGGCCTGCTGCACCCGTGCCTGGGCCTGCGCCTTGGCAACCGTTGGGCTTGCGGCCAGAGCCAACTCCAGCAGGCCTGGTAAACCCGCCGGCCCCAGACCCAAGTCGCGCGGCAAAGCCAAGGTCTGCCTCAGCGCTGCTGCATCGATCTGTCGGCCCACCAGTTGGGATAGGCGTGCAATTGCGATATCGGCCTGCGAGCGTGCCGCCGTCACGTCCGCCGAGACGGCCTCCAGCCTCGTCAGGGCAAGTGTCAGATCACTTTCAGAAGACACCCCCTCAGTCAAACGGCGTTTGGTCTGCTCGCGCAGCCGCACATGGGTCGCTAGGCTTTTTTCATAAGCCAGCGCCTTGAGATCCGCCGACAGCCAATCACCATAGGTTTGTATTGCACGCAGGCCCAACTGCAATTTCACGTCGTCGAGCGATGCCTGGCTTGCCGTCAGCCCCGCTGCGGCTTTGTCCACCCCTGCTGCCAAGCGCCCGCCGGTCCATAGGGGTTGTTGCAGCCGGGCAATGGCTACGCGGTTGTCGCCTTGGTATAGCGTGTCATTGCCGCTGGTGCCGGCCGCCTCAATGGACAGCGAAGGGGTGGGGTAATACTGCCAACGCGCACTGTCTACGCCAGACTGAGAAGACTGCACTAAAGCGGTTTGCGCCTGCGCAGAGGGGTGTGAGGCAAGGGCAATGGCGATCAATTGCTCCAGGGGCTGGGCGCATGCCGGGTGCGCCAAAAACCAAAGCAACATAATGCCGTGGGTGTAGGTCAGGAACTCCATTGTCATAGACTTTTCTTGTTCCATTCGCGTCTCTTGCTCCTAGCGCATTAAGTTTGCAGTGGTCGCAGATTAGTTGAGCGATGCGGTCCAATATTTCTTGATATTTCAGCGGTGCGCACGCCACCCCACACCGGCAAGGGGCTGGGTTGCTATCGCCCAGCGAGCGTGGCGCAGCGCGCTTACTGCCCGCTCGCCGCCGATGAGCCTGTCACCCGCCTTCGGACACGCATGGGCTTTGGTCTCGTTGCAGTTGCACCGGCACGCGCTGGCCTGCGCCGCCCTCAGGCCGGGCTGGCCGGCAAAAGCCGCGCTGTGCCCCCTGCGCCATGCTGCGCCCACATCCGCTCCAGCAGCGATTCAAAGGCAAGCACATAGTTGCTGATGTCGCACAAAGGCGATGCGGCCATTTGCGCGCGCAACACGGCCCGGCCCTGGCGCAGATGGGCAACAT
>CANNEW010000078.1 GCA_947503685.1 Comamonadaceae bacterium
GCGCCCATGCTGCGCGTGGCCGTGCCTTATGGCGAACTCAATAGCGCACAACTGCGCGCTCTAGCCCGCGTGGCCGGCGAGTTTGATTGCCCCGAAGCTGCCACCCTTGCCCATGCCCAAAGTACGCAGGACCAGATCGGCAGCGGCATCGCCCCGCGTCTTGTCACCAACTGCGGCCACTTCACCACCCGCCAAAACATGCAGTTCAACTGGATTCCCTTGGCCAAAAGCGCCGACGTCATGGAATTGCTGGCCAGCGTGAACTTGCATGGCATCCAAACCAGCGGCAATTGCATTCGCAATATCACCAGCGACGAGCGCGCTGGTATTGCCGTGGACGAAGTGGTGGACCCGCGCCCTTATGCGGAAGTGCTGCGCCAGTGGAGCACGCTGCACCCAGAGTTTGCCTACCTGCCGCGTAAGTTCAAGATTGCGATTACCGGCTCGGTGGAAGACCGCGCCGCCATCGCTTGGCACGATGTGGGTTTGCGCGTGCTGCGCAATGCCGCAGGCGAAGCGGGGTTTCAGGTCTTGGTCGGCGGCGGCATGGGCCGCACACCGGTGATTGCCAGTGAAATTCGCGCTTTTTTGCCTTGGGACCAAATTCTCAATTACCTCGAAGCCATTGTGCGCGTCTATAACGCCTGGGGCCGCCGGGACAATATGTACAAAGCGCGTATCAAAATTTTGGTCAAAGCCGAGGGCCAACGCTATTTCGACGAAGTCGAGGCTGAGTACCAGCGCATTTTGTCCGCAGGGGCGCAGCACACCATCCCGCAGGCCGAGTTGGACCGCATTAGCGCCTGCTTTATCGCTCCCGCCTTGGACACAGTGTCGCAAGCACAGCAAAGCGCCGCAGAACATGCTTTAAGCGCGCTGGCACTAGAAAAACCCGAGTTATCCCGCTGGCTGGCACAAAACGTGGCCGCGCACAAAAACCCGGGCCTGCGCGCCGTCACCCTGTCCTTCAAGCGGCCAGGTCAGGCGCCGGGCGACGCCACGGCGGACCAGCTGTCCACGGCAGCGGGTATTGCCGAGCGCTTTTCAGCCGGCGAAGTACGCGTCAACCACGACCAAAATCTGGTGTTGCCTTGGGTGCGCGTGGACCAATTGCTTGAGCTGTGGCAAGCGGCCAAAGAGGCCGGGCTGGCACGGCCCAATATCCATTTGCTCAGCGACATGATTGCCTGCCCTGGCGGTGACTATTGCTCGCTAGCCAACGCCCGTTCGCTGCCGGTGGCAGCGGCTATTACCGAGCGCTTTCAAGACCTGGACGAATTGTTTGACCTGGGCGAGATCGATCTGCACATCAGCGGCTGCATCAACTCCTGCGGTCACCACCACAGCGGCCACATCGGTATTTTGGGCGTGGACAAAGACGGCCAAGAGTGGTACCAGGTGACGCTGGGCGGCTCGGACGGTTCCGATCTCAGCGGCCCGGCGCGCGCCGGCAAAGTGGTGGGGCCCTCGTTTGCAGCGGCTGAAGTGGTGGACGTGATCGAGGCGGTGCTGGAGGTGTACAAAGACCAGCGTGACGGTGGTGAAAACTTCATCGACACCTTGCAGCGCGTAGGCATCGACCCCTTCAAGGCAGCGGCCAACAGCGCCCGCTACGCCACTGCCAAACTGGCTGCCTGAGCAGCGCATTAGCCCTTTATCATCATGTCCCTCAGTACAGAAAAAACTGGTTTGCACATCCTGAGCGCAGAGTCTGTTAACGCGGGCGATCCGACGAATGCCAGCCACCTGCGCATCGCCAATGACGCCGATGTGCATAGCCTGGCCATGGATGGCATTGCCTGTATCGAACTCGATTTCCCCAAGTTCACCGATGGCCGGGCCTTCAGCCAGGCGCATGTGCTGCGCCGTCGCGGCTTTGTTGGCGACATCCGGGCCACCGGCGATGTGTTGATAGACCAATTGCTGCAACTGCAGCGCAGCGGTTTTAGCAGCGCGGTGCTGCGCGAAGGCCAGGATGCCACCCACGGCGCGCGCCTGCTGGAGCACTACAGCGGCTTTTACCAGGGCGATGTGCAAGATCTGCCCCACTTCGCTCGCGCGGCCTGATAGCCCTCTGACGGGCTTGGCTGCCGATTGCCAATAAAATGCCGCTTTGGCCTGGAACCACAGGCCTACTCCCCCAACAGCCACACCCTTTTCCATGACCCATACCGTTACCGAAGCCTGTATCAAATGCAAATACACCGACTGCGTCGATGTCTGTCCAGTGGACTGCTTCCGGGAAGGCCCCAATTTCCTGACGATTGACCCCGACGAGTGCATTGACTGCGCCGTCTGCATCCCCGAGTGCCCGGTCAACGCGATTTACGCCGAAGAAGACGTACCGCACGACCAGCGCCATATGACGGCCCTGAACGCCGAGCTGGCCAAGCTGCCGACTTGGAAAAGCATTACCAAACGTAAAGTGCCGCTGCCCGACGCCGAAGAGTGGAAAGACAAGACCGACAAGCTCTCCGAGTTGATCCGCTAAGTCCGGGCCGGTCGCAGCGCCCAGCCCCAGACGCCCGCCCCTTGGCCGCTCCCCCCAAAACCCTTGAAATCGACGCCCTGATCATTGGCGCGGGGCCGGTCGGCTTGTTCCAGGCCTTTGAGTTGGGCCTCTTAGGTGTGACAGCGCATATTGTCGATGCGCTGCCCGAAGCCGGCGGCCAATGCATCGCGCTGTATGCCGATAAGCCGATTTACGACATTCCCGGCATCAAAGTCTGCAGTGGGCGCGAACTGGTGGCACGCTTGTTGGACCAGGTGGCGCCCTTCAAGCCCACGCTGCACCTGAATCAAACCGTGGACAGCATCGCAGCGCAGCCCGATGGCCGCTACTGCGTGGGAACTTCCAAGGGCCAAGAGTTTTTGGCCCGCAGCATTTTTATCGCAGGTGGCGTAGGCGCATTTCAGGCGCGCAAGCTGCATCTGCCGGGCCTGGAGGCCTTTGAAGGCACGCAAGTGCATTACCAGGCGCAAGCGCTGGCCGATGCAGCGGGCAAGTCCATCGTCATCATTGGCGGTGAACAAGCGGCACTGGAAGCGGCTGCCGATGCCTGCGACGGCCAGGCGCGCAGCGTAAGTCTGGTGCACCGGCGCGACGTGCTGCATGCGAACGCAGACACACTGGCGCGCATTGCCAGCCATCGCGATAGCGGGCGCTTGCGCTTTGTCGCCGGGCAGGCGCAGAGCTTCAAAGGCAAAACGCGCCTGCACACACTCTGCCTGCTGGACGCCGATGAGCAGGAAATCGCGCTGAAGCTAGACCAGCTGTGGGTATTTTTGGGCGTATCACCCAAGCTTGGGCCGATAGCCCAGTGGGGCCTGGCCATGGAGCGCAAACAGCTCAGCGTCGATACCGCCACTTTTGCCACCAGCGCGCCAGGCATCTTTGCCGTGGGCGATATCAACCACTACCCCGGCAAAAAGAAACTTATTTTGTGTGGTTTTCACGAAGCCACTTTGGCCGCCTTTGGCGCGATGGCTTACATCCGCCCCGGCGAAGCTGTGGCGCTGCAATACACCACGACCAGCACTAAGCTACACAAGGCGCTAGGGGTCGCTTAGAGGCTATTTGCGTACCGCGGCATGGAAGTAGTCCGCTTCGACCGGTCCGCTCAGGCCGCTCTAGCGCAAGGTGTAACGCAATGTTTTGGTGGTTTTATCAAACTCCGCTTGCAACTTCCCCATGCATGCGCTGGCATTGGCTGGATCCTCGGCAGCGCCCGACAAGGCGGCACCAAGGTTCGGCGTGTCGGCATGTCACTCGAAATGGCACAAAAGAAAAACCCTTTATGAAAAACTTCCGCTTATTTCTTCTCTTGATGTTGACGTCTCCGGTGATCGCCTTCGCCGTTGACAACCCGGCGCAGCGTTTGGAGCGATATGAGCCTGCATTCAAGAGTTTCGCCGAGGCGGATCAAGCCAAGCCTGTGGCCAAGGGCGGCATTCTTTTGGTGGGCAGCAGTATTTTTCGGCTCTGGGTCGATGCCGCTGAACAATTGGCGCCGCTGCCAGTCTTGAACCGCGCTTTTGGTGGTTCGCGCGTTGCCGATCAATTAGCGCGCTTCGAACAACTCGTGCCGACCTATGCGCCAAAAATCATTGTCTACTATTGCGGCAGCAACGACATCAAGGCCAATGAGGATGCACCCGAGGTGATCTTCGGCCGCTTTCGCGAGTTTTCCGAGCGGGTCCAGCGCCGGTTTCCGGGGACGCGTCTGATCTTCGTGTCAACAACCCGCTCGCCGGATCGCGTCGAACTCTGGGACAAGGTGGATTACTACAACGCCTTGGTGCGCGCATATGTTGCCGCTACGCCGTATCACACGTTCGTTGATATCAATCCTGCCCTGGTCGACGCCAACGGCCACCCCAAGCTGGAACTCTACCGTGCTGACAAATTGCATTTTCATCCGCCCGCTTACGTGGCCTTCACGGCCATCATCAAGCCGGTGTTGACGCAGGTTTGGGCGGAGGTTGATGTGCCGGCGGCGAAGGCACCGTAATCCTCTATCAACTCGCCCGCTGGTTGTGATATCTCACGACTTGCCCCTAACTCCCCTTGGATCACCCGTTAACTGGGCCTCTTGCGCACACGGCTTTGGACATCATGGCAGGTAGACCGCACCCAATGCGCAGGCACCAGCAAGGCGGGGACACCTCAGGAGCTGCATAAGATGCTGATTTACCCCAGCGTCAAACCAGCACGCTGTACTAATTTGACCTTGCCCATCCGTCAAAACGGAATTTTTCTATTGATAGGTTTGTGTTTTAGTCACGCAGCGCCGCTTTGCCCATTTGCCACAGTAAAAAGGACTGTATGTCAGCGGCCATAGACTGACGCTGTTGTTGGGTGCTACCAATGCCATGCCCCGCTTGCATGTCCAGGCGCAGCAGTGTGGGCCGGACATTTGGCGTTCCGGCCTGCGCGGCTTGCAGTCTGGCAGCTGTCTTTCCGCTTTGCCACACATCCACACGTGGATCGTTCATGCCGTGTACCAGCAAGACGCCGGGGTATGCGACGCTATCTCGGATGGCGTGGTAGGTGCTCATCTCGAGCAAGGCCTTAAATTCGTCGGCATTTCGTACGGTGCCAAACTCGCTGATATTGGTGATGCCATTGGCGCTTTCCTCGGCACGCACCGTGTCTAGCAAGCCTACATTGAATATCGCTGCGGAAAAAAGTTCCGGCGCTTCGGTGACTGCGCGCCCCACAAATATGCCGCCGGCACTGCCCCCGGTAATACCCATAGTCGCAGGTGACCCGTAGCCCTTGGCGATGAGGTAGCGCGCACAAGCAATGCCATCCTTCCAGGTGTTGGACTTGGTGGTTTTGAAGCCGGCCCGGTGCCAGTCATCGCCGTACACACCGCTGCCACGCGGGTTGGCGAAAGCGGCTACACCACCGCGCTCGATCCATGTAATGGTCTGGTTCGAGAAAGAGGCCGAGATGCTAAATCCATACGACGCATAGCCGTTAAGCAGCACCGGGTTGCTGCCGTCCAGCACCAAACCTTTGCGGTGCAGGATGGTCATCGGCACCCCGACACCATCGTGGCTTGGGACGACGACCTCGCTAACCGTTATCTCCGGCAGGTTTGGGTAGGGCGTGCGTTCACCCCAATGCACTTCCACCGAGCGCTCGCCCTCAAGTTGGTACCAGCGTGCGGGCTCGGTCCATCCGCTCAATGAGTAAATCAGCTTATCGGTGTCGTTGGCGGGCGATGCTGTAAGCCAGGCGCTTCCCGTTACGGGCGCGTTCAGGGCATGTCCGGTCGTGTCATTGCGCTCATGGCGTCGCAGTACCAACTGGGTGCCCTGGCGTACGGTTGTGATCAAACCTGTGGGTGTGAGTTTGAAACCCTCGAGCACACCATACGTCGGCTGGGCTACCACCAGTTCAGCCTTGGCAAGTAAGGGGTGCTTCAAATCCACCCGCACGACTTTGCGTCGCGGCGTTGCTGCCTGCGTCATCAGGTACAGGCTATTGCCTTGCAACCCAACCGCCACTATTTTGTCAGCGGCGGTCGAGATTCGCCGCCATTTCACATCCGAGCGGCCCAATTGGGCCAGTGCGGCCACAAACAGTTTGCCCTCGGGGACGGTGGTGTCCGTGGTGCGTGCCACGACCCAGGGACTTGACGGCTCGGTGATTAACTCACTCACATCAAGCCGTTCTAGGCCCAGGTTACGCGTCACTGTCGGGCCAAACACCGGCTGCGCCGTGGAAGCGCCGATGCGCAGCAACATGACGCTGGCGTCCAAATAAGTCTCGGTATCCGGCGCGCCTGGCTTGAGGGCTGCCAATTGCGTAAAGCTAAGTGAGCGGCTGTCGGGTAACCAATGCAGGGCGGTGTAGTGGACGCGCGGTACAGGGGCGCCCAGCAGTTTGTTATTTGCGACATCCAGCACAAAAAGCGACGCGTTTTCCGAACCACCGGCAGACATGCCATAGGCCAGATACTTGCAATCCCAGGAAGGCTTGAAGTAGTTGATGGCGTGAGGAATGCCGGTGCGCTTGGTCTCAGTCTCAGGATCGACAAGAATTGTTTCTACGCCTGCCAAACCGCGGCGCATGTAAAGCTTGTACTGGCGCTCGCCAGGCTTGCGCTTGAGGTAAAAGTAGCGGTCTCCCGGCATGCGGGTGATACTGCTGAACGCATCTCCCCGGCTGTCAGCGAGTTGCGCCAAGCGCGCGGCCAGAGCGTCGCGTCCTTCGATGCGGTCGAGTATGGACCGTGACGCATCTCCTTGCCCCTTGAACCAGGCCTGTGACTGCGCGCTTTTGGTGTCTTCCATCCACCGGTAAGGATCGTTGACGGTGCTTCCGTGCAGAATGGTCGGCACATTGCGAATCTCAGCAACGGGCGGCAGCTGTTGCGCACTGGATATTTGAAGACAAAACGCACCTATGGCAAATAGGACAGATGGCAGAAGGCGGATAGTGTGCATAGTGTCCTTGGAAAGCAGGCCCATTGAAGGCCGAAACATAGAGAGCCCGATAGGGCAAGACGTATATCGTCCTACCAAAGGGCGCGCCAAGCAACCTTTCAATACCTAGTCGGACTAAAAAAATTGGTTATTGGCGCTGTAAGGGGAAACTCCTTCTGATTATTCTGTATGTATGCCCAGTATTCAGCCTTTCGACGCTCCGGTCCTTGCCTCGACCATTCCATCAACGGTTTCACTCGTTCGCGGCAATGTGCAGGCCGGTTTACCCCTCTCCCACCGCGCCAGGCAGTACTTGCTCGACGCTGGGCTTGTGATGTGTGCTGAAGAAAAATACTCTACGAATCACTCCGATCTTGCTTGCACTGCTGGAATCGGCAACTCCCAAACTGATGTCCAACCTGAAAGGAGAACCATCGTGACGATGGCATGTAGGTAGGTATGTAAAACCTAAAAATCAACTTAAGTTTTTGATTTATATAGATATTTGGCGCGCCATCAGCTGCTACATCACAAACCGCCTAAGTTTCTGATGGTCACGACGATCTAGCCTTTGCCGTTGAGTTCGGCTTTCTAAATGTTGAGAAAGCTATGTGGCGCGGCTAATCAGGCGGCCACCAACGACACACTGGCCTGCAATTCATCCCATGGAGCAGCCAACTTTCGTCCGTCGCGCACTAACAGCCCAGCTGACTCCAGGACGGAGACATCATGATGCACATTTTTGTAATCACGTCCGAGTGTTATCGCCAGTTCTCGGACGTTTCCAGCCCCGTGTTGACGGACATACCTCAGCAACTCCAGACGTCTAGGCGACAAAGTGTCCAACATGGTCTGAACATTCAAAAAAGTCACATGGGTTTCTTGAATTTGTTCACCAGCAGTCGCTTGATTCCATGCACTTGCAAAGCGCTTGCCCATATCGGCAAGACTGCCAACATTCACTTGAACCTTATTCGTTGTGTTCATTTCTAATCCTTTCAACATCGGCCAGAAAATCAGTCACCATCGCCTCTACGTTGACAAACTTGTACCGCGTTTGCACATCTCGGATGTGCTTGTGGTCGCCTTTGCCACTTTCGTTGTCATACCCCACAATGTGGCCATCTTGTCCACCATAAAACAGGCTGTACTTTAACCCATGGGGCCGCTCCTGGGTAGAACGCGGTAACTGCCATATGATCATTTGTACGATAGCTCCGTCAGAAAAAATCACCTTGTCGTAGAAAATCTTCGCTGCTTTCATATGGTTATTCTGGCCATAATTAATGATGGTTTAACTAACCATATTTCAAGTGTGCGACTTTTGGGGTATTCCGTGACTACAGAGACCGGACTTGGTTACGGCCTCGTAGCCAAAAACTGATCGACTTGATAGCTCTTCGGGATAGAAACAACCATGCGGCTTCATGAAACCAAAGGAGCCCGCAGCATGCAATCACACCCACAAGAACGAATCGACTTAAGGCCCGAGCCTAGCCCGATGGCCGTCATCGGCGCAATCCTGGGCCAAGGCCTTAAATTCACGGGCAACTTTCGGCATTTTTTACTTGCCGACATAAGAACCAACATAGATGAATGCGATTTAACGATACGGGAAAATACAGAAGGAGTAGAACCCCAGAGAAAGAAGGTCGATTCTTTGTGGGGACTGAGACAAAAAAATACCCCGTGAACGGGGTATTTGGCGGAGAGAGTGGGACACATCGTCAAGTTCTAAAAATCCCTAGTCTATAGGTAAAATTAGGGTAAAAAGACGATACATGTGGTAAAAACATGTGGTAAATTGCTTTTCTATCCATTCTTTTGGGTTGGAGACGCACCATGTCGAAGAAGAGATTCAAACCTAGTCATCTTGAACGAAGATACAACACTTATTTCGCAATTTTAGTTGTGCCTAAAGATGTCCGACACATTATCGGGAAATCAAAGTTCTTCGAGACTACGCACACAGGTGATTTGCGTATCGCTGAATCACAAGCGACCCTTAAAGTCATCAAGTGGAAAGCAGAGATTGCGGAAGCAAGAACGAAAACGGACGATCCGATTCTGAATTCTGCAATCGAACTCAACCGTTTGCTGAAAACTAGAAGTTCACCCCGTCATTTAGTTGAGGACGTAATCGAAGAAGAAACGTCTCGTATTGAAAAAGAGGTTGGCGAATTGACTTCGCTGAACTTTCATCAGGTTGCGACAGGAAGGACAAAAGTCTTAAAAACTCTGATCCCAGACTGGAAGGTTTACCAGGAGAGGAAAGGTCTTAAAGAAAAGACGATTGCACAAATGGAGAAAGACATTGATTTGATGGTGGATACGCTGACAACCACGTTTGTTCTTACGCAGGAACACTCAACAACTTGGATCAAACATGTCGCACGAATCGGAAATCTCAGTGCGAGTACGGTGAATCGCATCATCGGTTCGTGCAGAAATTTCTACCAGTACCTGAAAGATGTAGACGTTATCCCAGAGACTTCTGCACAAACGTTCACGGTTCCGAAAGAGTTCAAAGTTAGTAAAAATTCGAACTCCAAATCCATAAATAAAACAGAGTCATGGGAACCGATTGAAGTGGAAGACCTATCTGCACTGCACGCATACGCAATAGAAAAAGGTGACCAAGTACTCGCTGACCTAATCTGTCTTGGTGCATATACGGGTGGACGAATAGAGGAACTATGTAGTCTCGAGAAAACGCATGTTAGGTTAGAGAAAAAGAGTCTAAAAATAGTCGACTCCAAAACCAAATCAGGTGAACGGGAGATTCCAATTCACACCGCACTTTTACCTCTCATCAAAAAGATGATGCGAAGTAAAGATGATCCAAAATACTTGTTACCAAACCTAACACTCAACAAGTACGGTGACCGTTCTAACGCAATGGGTAAGCGATTCGGAAGGTTGAAAAAAGGACTCGGACATTCGAAGACACATGTCTTCCACTCGATACGCAAGACGTTCACTACCGCACTCGAAAACGCGGGTGTCACTGAGAATATTTCAGCAGACATAGTCGGACAC
>CANNEW010000079.1 GCA_947503685.1 Comamonadaceae bacterium
GGCGCTATTGCCGTGGGGGTTTTTGCATTTTCAGCGGCCAAAAAGCGCAGTCTCAGCTATCTGGGCGTCGATTTGCGTTTGCCCGGCCAGCAGCACATCGACAAACGCCTGGTGGTCGGCTCGCTGCTGTTTGGCGCAGGGTGGGGCCTGGCAGGGTTTTGCCCCGGCCCGGCTTTGGTATCCATGGCTGCGGGGCAAAGCAAGGCTGTTTGGTTTGTGGTTTCCATGCTGATCGGCATGCTAATCTTTGAGGTCGCCGAACGGCGCGCGCAAGCTGCACAAGTGGCCTGACCCTTGGCGACTCCTGATTGACACCGCACCGCATGGCTGCCCGCTGGCAAGCTTTCTTGCCCTCCCTCCCCGTCCTGATATGGGGGCGCAGCTACGACCGCAGCAGTTTGTCGCGCGACTTGCTGGCGGCCTCCATCGTCACCGTCATGCTCATCCCGCAAAGCCTGGCCTATGCCTTGCTGGCCGGGCTGCCGCCGCAAGCGGGCTTGTATGCCAGCGTGGCACCGCTGCTTTTGTATGCACTGTTGGGCAGCAGTCGCGTATTGGCGGTAGGGCCGGTGGCAGTGGTCTCGCTGATGACGGCAGCGGCCATAGGCACGCATGCCGCGCCGGGCTCCGAACACTACTGGGCGGTGGCGATAACGCTGGCATTTATGTCGGGCGCCATGTTGCTGCTCATGGGCGTTTTGCGCCTAGGTTTTTTGGCAAATTTTCTGAGCCATCCGGTCATCGCCGGGTTTATTTCCGCCTCGGGTTTATTGATTGCCGCCAGCCAGTTCAAAACTTTGTTAGGGGTGAACGCGCATGGTGAAAACTTTGCGGCGCTGGTGCTTGATTTGCTGCGCCAAGTGCCGGACCTGCATGGCCTAAGCCTCGCCGTGGGCGGCACGGTGTTGCTGTTTTTGCTCTGGGTGCGAAAGGGCTTAAAGCCTGTGCTGGTGCGAATGGGTATGACAGCACGCAGCGCGGACATGCTGGCGAAAGCAGGGCCCGTGGTGGCTATCGCGCTGAGCACCGCGCTGTGCTGGGTTTTCCAATGGCAAAACCAGGGACTCAAGATCGTGGGCGTGGTACCCGGGGGTCTGCCACCCTTGACGCTGCCTTTATGGGACGCAAGCTTGTGGAAGTCCTTGGCCATGCCGGCCTTGCTGATCAGCGTGGTGGGCTTTGTGGAATCGGTATCGGTGGGCCAAACCCTGGCCGCCAAGCGCCGCCAGCGCATTGAGCCTGACCAAGAGTTGCTGGCACTGGGGGCGAGCAATATCGCCGCCAGCCTGAGCGGCGGGTTTCCGGTGACCGGTGGCTTTGCCCGCTCGGTGGTCAATTTCGACGCGGGCGCACAAACACCGGCTGCCGGCGTGTTCACCGCGCTGGGCATCACGCTGGCGACCTTGTTTTTGACACCGGCGCTGCACTACCTGCCGCAAGCCACGTTGGCCGCGACGATTGTGGTGGCCGTGTTATCGCTGGTGGATGTGGGCATATTCCGGCGCACCTGGGTGTATTCCAAAGCCGACTTTGCTGCCGCGCTGGCGACGCTGCTGGTGACGCTGGGCCTGGGCGTGGAAACCGGGCTGGTGACCGGCGTAACCGTGTCTTTGGCCTTGTACTTGCTACGTACCAGCCGACCGCATATTGCCGAAGTGGGCCAGGTGCAAGGCACCGAACACTTTCGCAATGTGCGCCGCCACGAAGTGATTACGCATGCGCGCGTGATGGGTTTGCGCGTGGATGAAAACCTGTATTTCGCCAACTGCCGCACGCTGGAAGACCGCATCAACCGCGAAGTGGCGCAGCATCCGGCGCTGGCGCACCTGGTCTTGCAATGCAGCGCCATCAACCACATCGACGCCAGCGCGCTCGAAAGCCTGGAAGCCATCGCCGCACGCCTGCAGGAAGCGGGCATCGCCTTGCACCTGAGCGAAGTCAAAGGCCCGGTCATGGACCGCCTGCGCGGCACGCATTTTTTGCAATCGCTGCCGGGCAAGGTGTATATGAGCCAGTTTCAGGCGATGGAAGATTTGCTGCGAGCGGGTGACTGAGCCCGCGTCCACGCGTTCCTCCGCCCAGGGGCCGTTGCCGTAGGTAGCCAATGCATGGGTGATTTGCTGCTCTACCAGCAAATCGCCACCCAGCTTGCGCCGGGCGATGCCAACGACAATGCCCGTTATGAAAACACTGCGACTACGCGAAGGCAAAGAGCGCTCCTTGCTGCGCAAACACCCTTGGATATTTGAATCGGCGATTGCCAAAGGCGGCGGTAATAGCGGCGAGACGGTGCGGGTGGAGGGGCATGCGGGCCAGTTTCTGGGCTGGGGGGCCTTTAGTCCGCAATCGCGCATACGCGCCCGCATCTGGAGTTTTGAGGAAGGCGAACGCATCGACGCCGCATTTTTTGCAACGCGCATCCGCACCGCCATTGCGGCCCGTGCACGTCTATCCATCGATAGCGACAGCCTGCGCTTGGTGCATGGAGAATCCGACGGCTTACCCGGCCTGATCGTGGACCGCTATGGCGATACGCTGGTGGCGCAGTTCGGCAGCGCGGGTTGCGAGCGCTGGACAGACGCGATTGCCGACGCCTTACTGGCGCATACCGGATTGGAGAAAATCTACGAGCGCTCGGACGCCAGCAGCCGCGGCCTTGAAGGCCTGGACACCCGCGTTGGCTGGCTGCGCGGCCAGGGCGAAGTGGCGCTGGTGCTGCGCGAACATGGCTGGCAACTCGGGCTGGACATTGCGCAAGGTCATAAGACCGGTTACTACCTGGACCAGCGCGACAGTCGCCAACGATTTGCGCAATATGTGCAGCGTCTGCGATCGCAGCGAGTGCTTAATTGCTATTGCTATACCGGCGGCTTTAGCGTGGCAGCGCTGGCCGGGGGCGCAGCGCATGTAACGTCCATAGATTCCTCAGCACCGGCGCTGACGCTGGCAGCCAGCAATGTGGCGCGCAATGACTTTGCGGCCGAGCGCGCCGAATTTATCGATGCCGATGTGAACGCCAGCTTGCGCCGCTTTGCCAAAGAGGGACGCCGCTTTGACGCCATCGTGCTGGACCCGCCCAAGCTGGCCCCCACGATTGCGCATGCCGAACGTGCAGCGCGTGCATACAAAGATATCAATCGCCTGGCCTTGCAAATTTTGGAGCCGCAAGGTGTGCTGTTTACCTTTTCCTGCTCGGGCGGCATCAGCGCGGATCTGTTTCACAAGATCGTCGCCTCTGCGGGCGCAGACGCCGGGGTGGACGGTTTTATCAGCGAACGACTGGGCGCCGCGCCCGACCACCCGATGACGCTGAACTTTCCCGAAGGCGAGTACCTCAAAGGCTTGGTGGTGGTACGCAAAGCCTGAGCAAAATCCGCTTTACACGGTTTTCGCTAGGGATTGCCACCGCTAGCGGCAATGTTTTGCATTTCTGTCCCAAGCGTGTCCCGTAGTATTCTTGCGGCAGTTTGCCGCATGCAGCGGCGCTTGCGATGCAGGAATTGGGTAACGCCCATGGCTCCCCAAAGGCGCAAAGTGGATACAAAAGGAGGAATTCATGGCAAAAGACAAACAACACCCAGCCGTTGCCGCCGTCGCGAAGAGCGGCAGCAACAAAGTCAAGGTCGCGGTCAGCGACATTGACGGCATCTTGCGCGGTAAATACCTGCATATCGACAAATTCATGGGCGCCGTCCAGCCCTATCCGGCGGGCGGCTTTGGTTTTTGCGACGTGGTCTTTGGCTGGGACGCCAATGACACCTGCTACGACAACGCCAGCGTCACCGGCTGGCAACACGGCTTCCCCGACGCGCTGGCGCGCCTAGACCTGAACACGGCCCGCAATGTGCCCTGGGACAACCGGGTGCCGTTTTTTCTGGGCGAGTTTGTCAATGCCGATGGCTCGCCCTACGCGGTGTGCCCGCGCCAGACCTTAAAGCGCGTGCTGGCGCGTGCCCACAAAATGGGTTTCACGCCCATGACCGGTATGGAGTTTGAATGGTTTAACTTCAAAGAGACGCCGCAAAGCTGGGCCGATAAGAAAGGTGTGGGGCCGACTTCGCTCACCCCCGGCATGTTTGGCTATTCGCTCTTGCGCATGGCCGATAACGGCGGGTTTTTCAATGCTTTGATGGACGATATGCAAGCCTTTGGCGTGCCCATTGAAGGCCTGCATACGGAGACGGGCCCCGGCGTGTATGAAGCGGCGATTACCTTTTCCGAAGCATTGGAGCAAGCCGACCGCGCGATTTTGTTCAAAACCGGCGCACGCGAAATAGGCAAGCGCTACGACATCATGCCCAGCTTTATGGCCAAGTGGAACCAGCACCTACCCGGTTGCAGCGGCCATATCCACCAGTCTTTGAGCGACGGCAAAAACAACGTATTCGCCGATGCCAAGGGCCGCCACGGCATGAGCAAATTGTTCGAAAGCTACCTGGCCGGGCAGGTGGCCTGCCTGATGGAATTTGCCCCGATGTTCTGGCCCACCATCAACAGCTACAAGCGTCTAGTCGATGGTTTTTGGGCGCCGGTCAAACCCACCTGGGGTGTGGACAACCGCACCGCCAGCTTTCGCGTGATCGGTGGTTCGCCCAAGTCGACCCGCTTGGAAACGCGCTGCCCCGGCGCCGATGTCAACCCCTACCTGGCGATGGCCGCCGTCATCGCCGCAGGCTTGGATGGCGTGGAAAAAGGCCTCAAGCTCAAGGCCCCGGCGATTACCGGCACCAACCAGGGCGCGGATGACATCCCGCGCGCACCACGCACGCTGATGGAGACCACACGTAATTTCCGTGAATCCACAATCGCCCGCGACTGGCTCGGCGACACCTTTGTCGATCACTTCGCCGCCACCCGCGAATGGGAATGGCGCCAGTGGCTTGACGGTGTGACCGATTGGGAACTCAAGCGCTACTTCGAGATCATTTAAGAAAGCGGTGCACAAGCCCTGCCTATTGCACCCCGACACCATCAGCATTATTTTTTGCGCATTTTTCTATGACCATCACTTCTTTTTCCTTTCCCACCCCCATCCGCTTTGGCGCAGGCGCGCGCAAACTGGTCGCTGCCCATTTGCAGGAGCACGGCCTTAAGCGCCCGCTTATCGTGACCGACCGGGCGCTGGGCCTGCTGCCGGTGCTGGCCGAGTTTCAAACGCATTTGGCCGGGCTAGACGTGGCAGTTTTTTCCGGCGTGTTCGGCAACCCCACGTGCAGCCAAGTGATGGATGGGGCAGCAAGCTACAAGGCGCACCAGGCGGACTGCATCATCGGCTTTGGCGGTGGCGCAGCGCTCGATGTGGCCAAAGTGGTGGGCATTGCTGCCACGCACGAGGGCGATATTTTGGAGTACGTGTGGGACCACCCGCAGGTGCGCCCCATCAGCGCGCCGCTGCCTTACTTTGTGGCCCTGCCCACCACCTCGGGCACCGGCTCGGAGGTGGGCCGCTCCAGCGTGGTCAGCGAGAACGACACGCACTTAAAGCGCGTGGTCTTTAGCCCGAAAATTTTGGCGCGCATGGTATTTGCCGACCCCGAACTCACCCTGGGCCTGCCGGCCCATGTGACGGCTGCCACCGGCATGGACGCACTCACCCACAACATCGAAAGCTATCTCTCACCCGCCTACCACCCGCTCTGCGATGGCATCGCCTTGGAAGGCACGCGCATCGCCGCCGCCGCGCTGCAAACCGCCGTCCAACAGCCCGGCCATTTGCAAGCCCGTAGCGACATGATGATGTCTTCGATGATGGGCGCCATTGCTTTCCAAAAAGATTTGGGCGCGGTGCATTCCTGCGCCCACGCCCTGGGTGCGGTGTGCGACCTGCACCACGGCCTGGCCAATGCGTTGATGATCGACACCGTGCTGGCCTGGAACTTTGAAGCCGTGCCTGTCAAGTTTGAGGAACTGGCGCATGTCTGCGGCGTCGCGGGTGGCGGCAAAGCCTTTGTGCCCTGGCTCAAAGCGCTCAAGACCAGCATCGGCATTAGCGGCGGCTTGGCGGCCCATGGCGTGAAAGAAGAACATATCGCCCGCATGGTGCAGATTGCCCAGGCCGATATTTGCCACCAGACCAATCCGCGCCCTTGCACCCCGGCCGATTTTGAGCGCCTGTTCCGCCAGGCGATGTAAGCTCTACCTGCCCAACACGCTGGTGCTCTTTTTCAAAATATCCACATCGCCAAGGCGGGCGAGTGGCGCTACTGCCAAGCCACTTGCCGATACTTTTTACCAACCACACATCGCTTTTATTTAACCATGTCTGACCGCCCCAAAATTGGCGTGAGCGCCTGTTTTCTTTACCCCGACGCCAAGCGCCCAGCCTTTGCCAAAAAAACTTTGCAGTACCTGGAGCAATCGGTGCCGCACTGGGTCATGTCCGCAGGTGCCATGCCAGTCATGGTGCCGGCTCTGGTGGGGGACACCGCGCGCGGCGATGTGACAGCGCAGCATTACGCCCAATGGTTGGACGGGCTGATGCTGCATGGCGGCGTGGACATGTCGCCCACCAGCTATGGCGAACAGCCGTTGGACCCGCTTTGGGCAGGGGACCGCACGCGTGACCTGTATGAGATGGAGTTGGTGCGCGCTTTTGTAGCCGCAGGCAAACCGGTATTTGGCATTTGCCGCGGCCTGCAACTGATTAACGTGAGCTACGGCGGTACGCTTTACCAGGACATCAGCACCCAGCGGCCCGAAGCCCTGGTACACCGCGACGGTGAAGCCTACGACCGGCTTTTCCATGATGTTCAACTGGTGCCGGGCACACGCCTGGAGACACTGCTCAGCCAGACCAGCAGCCGCAAAGTCAATAGCATCCACCACCAGGGCATCAAAGACCTGGCGCCCGGATTTGTAGCCGAGGCGCTCTGCCCGGATGACGGCACCATTGAAGCCATCCGCCACAGCGGCCCGGCATGGGTGGCCGCAGTGCAGTGGCACCCCGAGTTTCATAAACCCGAATACGGCGTCATGGACGACAGCGCGCTCTTGCACGACTTTTTGCAAGCTGCAATAGCTGCACGCGCTTGAATTTTTTTCAGCTTTAGTTTTTTACATCGAGTACCGCATGAGCACCCTGTCAATCTTCAATCCAGCCAACGACCAACTGGTCAACACCCTCCCCGCTGACGATGCCGCCAGGGTGGCTACCAAAGCCACTGCCGCGCGCGCTGCGCAAACCGCCTGGGCCGCCACGCCGCTTTCTACACGCAAAACTTGCGTAGAAAAATTCCGCGCCAGCGTGGTGCAAGACATGGATGCCTTGGCCCTGACCATGACGCGCGAGACCGGCAAACCGGTACAACTCTCGCGCAATGAGCTCAATGGCCTGCTCGGCCGCATTGATTTTTTCCTCGCGCAAGTCGATGGCTGCCTGGCTACCGAAACCGTCATGTCTGATGGCGGGATGAACGAACAAATCGAGCATATTCCCTTGGGCGTTGTCGCCAATATCTCGGCCTGGAACTACCCCTGGTTCGTTGGTTGCAATGTGATTCTTCCCGCGCTCTTGGCCGGTAACGCAGTGCTCTACAAGCCCAGCGAATACGCCATCAACACTGGCCTGGCCATTGCCCGCTTGTTGCACCAAACCGGTGTGCCGCAGGACGTGATGGTGTGTTTGGTGGGTGGCGGCGAAGTCGGTCAGGCCTTGCTGCAACAACGCATTGACGGCGTGTTTTTTACCGGCTCGGTGGCTACCGGCGCGCGCATTGCGCAGGCAGTGGGGGGCCGCTTTATCAAGCTGCAGCTCGAACTCGGCGGCAAAGACCCCACCTATGTGTGCGATGACGCCAACCCTGAAAACGCCGCCGAATCGCTGGCCGATGGCGCCATGTACAACACAGGGCAGAGCTGCTGCTCGGTAGAGCGCATTTATGTGCACGAAAGAATTTATGACGCCTTTGTGGCCCGCTTTGTCGCCACAGTGAAGGGCTTGAAACACGGCCCCACAGAAAACGCAGACACCTATATCGGCGCCATCACCCGCGCGCCGCAACTAGCCGTGCTGGAAGCGCAAGTGGCCGACGCCCTGGCCAAAGGCGCCACACTGCTCACTGGCGGCAAGCGCGTCCCTGTGCCGGGTAACTGGTTTGAGCCCACGGTGTTGGTCGATGTGAACCACAGCATGGAACTGATGCGCGAGGAAAGCTTTGGCCCCATCATCGGCATCCAAAAAGTCAGCAGCGATGCGCAAGCGGTGCAACTCATGAACGACACCCGCTACGGCCTGACCGCTGGCGTGTTCACCCCCGACCAAGCGCGCGCGCAGCGCCTGTTGGCCCAAGTGAACGCCGGCACGGTGTACTGGAATTGCTGCGACCGCGTCAGCCCGCGCCTGCCCTGGAGCGGCCACGGCGACTCGGGTCTGGGCCTGACTTTGTCCCGCGAAGGCATCAGCACCTTCACCCGGCCCAAAGCCTGGCATTTGCGCAGCGTGTAAGGCGCGTGCGCGGGCTGGTGGCGCGCCAAACCGCTTCATTGATATCCACATAAAGGATACTATATTGTTTATTATTGATATTTAAATGCAATAATAGACAACATGATATCCATTGAATATAAAACGCAAGCTGAGATTTTGCAGGACATTGGCGCGCGCGCCAAATCGGCAAGGCTGCGGGAAAACATGTCGCGCAAAACCTTGGCTGAAAAAGCCGGCGTTGCCGAAGCCTCTCTTAAGCGCTTTGAGACCACCGGCCACATCAGCTTGTCCAGTCTGGTGCAATTGTTGACAGCTTTGGATCGGCTCTCTGAGCTGGATGAGCTTCTGGCCGAACAAGCGCCACTCTCTATTCGTGAACTCGATGACACAAAAAGACAGCGAGGCCGCAGATGAAAAAGCATGTGAACCGCTTAAAGGTCATGTTCGGCGCGTCCGAAGTAGGCCTGCTGGCTGTAGGCGATAAAGTCCAAATATTTTTTGAATACACCCCTCAATGGCTGACCACTGGCTTCGATCTAGCACCCAGGTCATTAGCGTTCAAGGCACTTCTTCAGAAAGCCAAAGACCCGCTATTTGACGGACTGCATGGGATCTTTAACGATTCACTCCCCGATGGATGGGGACTGTTGTTAATGGACCGCGCATTCAACAAGCGACTTGGCTGGAGTCGCCATCAGATCACGCCGCTCGATCGCCTTGCGTACATGGGTAGCCGCGCGATGGGCGCCCTTCGCTATGAGCCAGAGTACGAAAAAGAAGCGATTGAGGACAGGGTAAATCTCTCATCGCTTGCGGCGTCTGTTGAAACGGTGCTCTCGGGTTCTACGGAAGATGTTTTTAATCAGTTACGCATCCAAGGCGGATCGCCCGGCGGTGCACGGCCCAAGGTCACGGTGGCATTGTCCGAGAACGCATCGGATTGTTTGTCCGGCTTTCATGACATCCCGCAGGGCTACCACCATTGGATGGTGAAATTCAGGTCCAAGGAAGATCCGCAGGACATGGGGCGGGCGGAGAAGACCTATGCTGATATGGCCAAAATCGCAGGCCTTGATATGCCGCAAACAGCTTTGCTACAGCTCAAAGTCGGCTCCACAGAAGAGCAATATTTTGCGGTGCGCAGATTTGACCGGCATGCCAATGAACGTCGCCATGTGGTGACCATGGCCGGGCTGTATTACGCCGATTTCAAGACGCCGTGCCTAGACTACAAAGACATTCTGGGCGCCACGTCCATTCTCACCAAGGACGCAAGGCAAGTTGAACGGGCTTTTAGGCTCATGACATTCAACGTCCTGACGCACAACCAAGACGATCATGCCAAGAACTTTGCCTTTGTCTATGGGGCAAATGGATGGGAGCTGTCTGCTGCGTATGACCTAACGTTTAGCCAAGGTATGGGCGGTGAACACACCACGGCGATTGCTGGCAGTGGTAATCCCGGTCGAGCTAAGTTGATGGAAATTGCAAGCGCGTTTCGGGTTGAGGCGGGCGCGAAAATTATTGAAGAGGTGCGCCATGCGG
>CANNEW010000080.1 GCA_947503685.1 Comamonadaceae bacterium
TGACGAATTTGAAGTTGTTAGACAAGTCCACAAAACAAACTTCGCGGTAATTGGGGTGAATGCCAGCTTTCATAGTCGATCCATCAGATGCGGTAGCCGCCCATGGGCCCTCAGGCAAACGGCTGCCTGATCCAAAGCCCGCAGTACTTGCCGCGGAAAACCACGTATTCTAGTCCAGATAGACTTTGGTCCCGCCTTTTCTGCCTTGCAGCGCCGGCCGAGAGCCAAGGCGCCTAGCTCTAGGCCCCCACTAAAGCCGCCGATTTCACCTGTGCCCAAGCAGACACGCCTGTCTGCAGGCCTAAGGCATGGGCAGCGCGCGCCGTGATACGTGCCCACAGCACACTGGCGTCTTCGGCTCTTCCACAGGAAAGCTGCACTAGGCACTGCGAGGGATGCGCGTCAGCCCTCATTTCCAGCACCGTAACTGGCAATAGGTTTTGAATGCTGCTGACCGGAGGCGGGCCGACGGCCAGGCTGATATCACGGGCCAGCACGCGGATGCGCACGGGCGCACCCAAAGCCAGCGCCTTGTCTTTGACCCACAGACTGCCGCCGGGAAAGCCCACGCGCATCAGGCGCCAGGCAGGGTCAAATTCTTGCACGCTAGCGTGGAGCAGCACGCCCAGGTCTTCGCCGCTGGCCATGCTGCCAGCGCTGCGACCCAGCACCTGGGCCACCGGCCCGCTGTCGACAAGCTTGCCCTGGTCCAGCACTAACAGGTGGTCGGCCAATCGCACCACTTCGTCCAGCGCATGCGTCACGTACAACATGGGAATATGGACTTCGTCCCGAAGCCGTTCAAGCCAAGGGAGTATGTCCTGGCGCCTTGCGGCATCCAACGCGGCCAGTGGCTCATCGAGCAGCAGCACGCGCGGTTGCAGGGCCAGGGCGCTGGCAATTGCGACACGTTGGCGCTCGCCGCCCGAAAGCTCCTGTACCCGCCGCGCCAGCAGGTGCCCGATGCCGAGCAGTTCAATCGCTTGTTGTAGATACTTTTGCCCGGTTTGCCGCTGCGCGCTGCGGCGCAGACCAAAGTGAAGATTGCCCTGCACCGTGAGGTGTGGGAGCAGACTGGCCTCCTGGAACACATAGCCCAGCGGCCTGCGCCAGGTGGGCAGAAAGGTTTGCGCATCCTGCCAGACCTGGCCGCCCATTCGCACTAGCCCCTGAGCAGGGCGCTCCAAGCCGGCCACGCAGCGCAGTAGACTGGTTTTGCCTGAGCCCGAAGCACCAAACACGGCAGTAATGCCTTGTTGCGGCAGACTGATATCCACTTCCAGCGTAAAGGCTGAGCGTACCCATTGCAGCGAGATGTAGTTGTCGGCGGACACGCCTAAGTTCCCATGCGTAAGCCGCGTTTTTGCAGCAGGTTCAGACCCAGCAGCACCGCGAATGAAAAAACCAACATACCCGCGGCCAAGACATGCGCCTGGGTGTAGGCCATGGCTTCCACATGGCCGTAAATCTGGGTGGAGAGCACTCTGGTTTGGCCCGGGATGTTGCCGCCCATCATCAATACCATGCCGAATTCCCCAATGGTGTGCGCGAAGCTGAGAACGGCGGCGCTCACAAAGCCAGGCCAGGCCAGCGGCAGGGCAACGCTGAAAAATGCATCGAGCGGCGAGGCGCGCAAGGTGGCAGCCAGTTCCAGTGGACGGTCACCCATGTTTTGGAAGGCATGCATCAGGGGTTGCACCGCAAAAGGCAGGGAGTACACCACCGAGCCGACCACCAATCCGGCAAAGCTAAAGGGCAGGGTACCCAGGCCCAACAACAGCGTCAGTCGCCCCAAGGGACCGTCCGGCCCCAGCGTCACCAGTAGGTAAAAGCCCAAAACCGTAGGAGGTAGCACCAGCGGCAGTGATGTCAGCGCGGCCACTGGCGCTCGCCAGACCGATCGGCTGCGCGCCAGCCACCACGCCAGCGGGCTGGCCAGCAGCAGCAAGACCAAGGTACTGATGCCCGCCAGACGCAAAGTCAGGCCAATGGCGTTCCAATCTTCAGGAGAAATCATGCTTGGCGGATTAATTGGAGTAACCGTTGTCGCGCATCAACATGCGTGCGCGTGGCGATCGCAAGAAGACTATGAAGGACAGTGCGGCAGGATTGGCTTGCCCCGACTTCAGCAATACCGCGTCCTGCCGCAAAGGGCTGTGTAGGGATTCGGGCACCAGCCAGGAGGAGCCAGCGATACGTTTTCCATCGACTAGGAGCTGGGAACTGGCGATGAAGCCTAGTTCCGCGTTAGCGCTGGCCACGAATTGGTAGGCCTGCGTCACGCTTTCGCCCTGAACCAGGCGGTCTTTTACCTGGGCCAGCACGCCCAGCTGCTCCAGCGTTTGCATTGCCGCCGCACCATAGGGCGCCAGGCGGGGGTCGGCGATAGCCAATCGCTTGAAACGGGTGCTGCGTAGAACCTCGCCTTGCGCATCCACCAGATCCGGCTGCCTACTCCACAAGACCAAGCGTCCCAGGGCATAGGTAAAACGGCTGCCGGCAACAGCCAAGCCTTCTTGCTCCAAAAGCAGCGGGGTTTGCGTGTCGGCAGCCAGTAACACCTGGAAGGGGGCGCCATGTTTAATTTGGGCGTAAAACTTACCGGTTGCACCGGTAATGATGCGTACCTGGTGCCCGCTTTCTTGTTCGAAAGCCAGGGCGATGACCTGCATGGTGCTTGAAAAATTGGCAGCTACAGCGACCTGGACTTCAGCCGCCCAGGAACACTGCGCCGTCAGGGCCAAACATAGGCTCCAAAACCGAATCCAATTGCGCCGCACCATGCCCATACATTCCTGTCTTGCTTGCTGCCTTTCAGTATAGGCCGCGGGCCAAGCCCCACAATGAACATAGGCCCTGACGGGCCTATGTTTCACAGAAGCAGTGCCCCTTAGAAGGCCCTGCGGTTTCGGTTTGCGATCAGTCGCGCTCGCCGCCGAAAATGCCCAGCAGCGCTAGCAGACTCTGGAACACATTGATGATGTTCAGGTAAAGCGCCAAGGTGGCGCTGATGTAGTTGGTTTCACCGCCATCGATGATTTGTTTGATGTCGTACAGCATATAGGCGCTGAATATGCCAATGGCCGCCATGGACAAGACCATCATGCCGACGGTGGAGCCGACAAACATATTGATCACGCCGCCCACTAGCAAGACGATGACACCGACAAACAGCCATTGGTTCATGCCCGACAGGTCGCGTTTAATAACGGTGGCCAGCGAGGCCATCACAAAGAACACGCCTGCCGTGCCACCGAAAGCGGTCATGATCAGGTCCGGACCGTTCTTAAATCCCAGCACGGATTCGATGAGGCGGGACATCATCAGGCCCATGAAAAAGGTGAAGGCCAGTAACACGGGCACTCCGGCAGCCGAGTTTTTCGTCTTTTGAATCGCGTAAATAAAGCCAAAGGCCATGGCCAGGAAGAGCACTATGCCCAGGGCGCCGCTAAACAGCTGGCCCAGTCCAAACGCTACACCGGCCCAGGCGCCCACCACGGTGGGTACCATACTCAGGGCTAGCAGCCAGTAGGTGTTACGCAAAACCTTGTTGCGCTGCTCCAGGCTAACGCCGTAGTCCAGACCTTGTTCCAAATAGTTAGCTTGTTCATTCATAGTGCATCTCCAAAAGATTACTGTGGAAGGTGGCGGATTTTAGGCCTTTACAAGGCCTTACGCCGAATCGGGCCGGAGCATTAGCCCGATATTTGGCAGGGTTGCCCTCTTTTTAGGTGGGTCAAACAGGGTCGCCGCAGCGGTTATGCTGACGTTTTTGCCTTTCCTGACAATTTTATGGGATGTATGTATGAAGACCAAAGCCACGCTTGAACTCACAGATTTGAAAACCATTGCCGCTGCTGCTGAGGCAGAAGCCCTAAGCACGGCTGGGCCGTATGCATCGCCATCGTAGACGACGGTGGAAATTTAATGTGGTTTCAGCGCCTGGACGGCGTGGCCCCGATTTCTGCCCAAATCGCGCCCGCGAAAGCCCGCACGTCGGCGCTGGGCCTGCGGGAAAGCAAGATTTACGAGGAAATGATCAATGGTGGCCGCATGTCCTTCCTCAGTGCGCCAGGCCTGGAGGGCATGCTTGAAGGCGGACTGCCCATCATGAAGGACGGCCAGTGCCTTGGCGCGGTGGGCGTGAGCGGCGTTAAATCCAGCGAAGATGCGCAAGTGGCGCGCGCCGGCATCGCCGCCCTAGGGCTTTAATTTAGCGCCCTGTTTAACCTATCCCGCCCTGGGGGTAGAGGTGCGAGCGCTTCGGTTTGGCGTAGCCAAAATTAATAGCTTAGCCGTTCGGGCTGCAATTCCTGAAGAATCGTGGTGGCAATTTCCTCGATCGACTTGGTCGTTGTGGACAGCCAGCGTATGCCGGCGCGGCGCATCATGCTTTCTGCTTCTTGCACTTCCATACGGCAGTTTTCCAGGGACGCATATTTGGAATTGGGGCGCCGCTCGTTGCGGATTTCGCTCAAACGCTCTGGATGGATGCTCAGGCCAAAAATTTTGCGCTTATGCGGCACTAAAGCCACTGGTAACTGGCGGCGCTCAAAGTCCTCGGGTATCAATGGATAGTTGGAGGCTTTCATAGCGTATTGCATGGCCAGATAGAGCGAGGTCGGCGTTTTTCCACTGCGACTGACGCCTACCAGGATCACATCCGATTGTTCCAGGTCCCGATTGCTCTGACCGTCGTCATGGGCCAGAGAGAAATTGATGGCCTCGATGCGCGCCTGGTACTCTTGGCTTTTGCTGGCATCGCTAAAGCGCCCGATGCGGTGGTTGGAGGTGAGTTGCAGCTCTTGTTCTAAGGGATGGACAAAAGTGCCAAACATGTCCAGCAACATGCCTTGGCAATTATCTTGGATGACTTTGAGCACCTCCATATTGACCAGGGTGCTAAAGACGATGGGTGTTTGGCCGTCTTGCATACCGGCATGGTTGATTTGGCGCACCGCCTGGTGGGCCTTGTCCACGGTATCAATAAAGGGCAGGCGCACACAGCGTGTGCGCACCTCGAATTGGGCAAGTATGGCTTTGCCGAAGGTTTCTGCGGTAATACCGGTACCGTCGGATACAAAAAAAACACTGCGGTGGGACATAGGACATGACTTTAGTTTGGTCGGATCCACCCGATGCGGCGCCCCAACGCAGCCCATTGTCCCGCATGTGCAGGCCACCGGCGCTGCCGCGCAGCCCGTCCTCCCAACCCTACAATCAGGCCACGCCGCAAGAACAGGCCCGTGCACCGTCTCCAGAACTAGAAAAACAACGAGACACTGCCCGCTTGCTTCCTGCGCCAAACCGACCGCGAAAGCGCCATGAAGGTTTGACCAGTTTTTAACTTTGGAGTTCCTATGTCAGCACTATTTAGCGACACCGCTTGGGTCGTTCCGTTCGAGCATTTGCGTATGAGCGACGTGGAGGCCGTGGGTGGCAAAAACGCCAGCCTGGGAGAAATGATTTCTCAGTTGCCCGACGGGGTAAAGGTTCCTGGTGGCTTTGCCACTACCGCCTTCGCCTTTCGCGAGTTTTTGAAACACCAGGACTTGGCTGAACGCATTAGCCAAAGGCTCAAGGCCTTGGATGTGGAGGACGTGCGCGCGCTGGCGCTGGCAGGCGCCGAAATCCGCGCGATGGTGGAGGGCCAACCATTCCCCTTCGAACTGGAAAAACAGATCCGTCAAGCTTTTGCGCAATTGCAGTTGGGCGCGGCAAATGCTTCGTTTGCCGTCCGTTCGTCCGCCACCGCTGAGGATTTGCCTGACGCCTCCTTTGCCGGTCAGCAGGAGACCTTTCTGAATGTCACCGGCATTGAAGATGTCTTGCACAAAATCCGCGAGGTGTTTGCCTCCTTGTACAACGACCGCGCCATCAGCTACCGCGTGCACAAAGGCTTTGCCCATGACAACGTGGCCTTGAGTGCGGGGGTGCAACGCATGGTGCGCTCAGACTTAGGCGCTGCCGGCGTCATGTTTACCTTGGACACCGAGTCCGGCTTCAGGGATGTGGTCTTTATTACCTCCAGCTACGGTCTGGGCGAAACCGTGGTGCAAGGCGCAGTCAATCCGGATGAGTTTTATGTCCACAAGCCCATGCTGCGTGCGGGCAATCGGGCCATTATCCGGCGCAGCCTGGGCTCCAAACTGTTGCAAATGGAATTTACTAGCGCCGCCGAACAGGCCGCAGGCGCCAAACTGGTCAAAACCACCGATGTGCCTACCGAGTTGCGTAACCGCTATTCGCTGACCGACGCTGACATAGAGCAATTGGCGCGCTACGCCTTGGTTATCGAAGACCACTACGGGCGGCCCATGGACATCGAATGGGGGAAGGACGGGCTGGACGGCGAGCTCTATATCTTGCAAGCGCGTCCGGAGACGGTAAAAAGCCAAGCCGGCAATTCTGTGGAATATCGCTACCAGCTCAAAGGCAAAGGCGCGGTCTTGGCCGAAGGCCGGGCTATCGGACAAAAAATCGGCACGGGGCCGGTTCGGATCGTGCACCACATTAGCGATATGGATACGGTACAAGCGGGCGATGTGCTGGTAACCGATATGACCGATCCCAACTGGGAGCCGGTGATGAAGCGGGCCTCTGCCATCGTCACCAACCGCGGCGGGCGCACCTGCCACGCGGCCATCATTGCGCGCGAATTGGGCATTCCGGCGGTCGTGGGTTGCGGTGACGCGACCGAGCGCCTAGCGGAGGGCGCGCTGGTAACCGTGGTGTGCTCCGAAGGCGACACCGGATTTATTTATGACGGATTGCTGGAGACCGAAGTCTCCGAAGTGCAGCGCGGCCTGATGCCCGAGATCGCGGTCAAGATCATGATGAACGTGGGCAATCCACAGCTCGCGTTTGACTTTTGTCAGTTGCCAAATGAAGGCGTGGGCCTTGCGCGACTGGAGTTCATTATCAATAACAACATCGGCGTGCATCCCAAAGCGATACTGGACTATCCCAATGTCGATGCCGATCTGAAAAAGGCGGTGGAATCGGTGGCGCGCGGCCATGCCTCGCCCCGTGCTTTTTATGTGGACCGGGTGGCCGATGGGGTCGCCACGATTGCAGCAGCCTTTTGGCCCAAGCCAGTGATTGTTCGCCTGTCCGATTTCAAATCCAATGAATACCGCAAGCTCATCGGTGGCAGCCGCTATGAGCCCGAAGAAGAAAACCCGATGCTGGGCTTTCGTGGCGCGGCGCGTTATGTCAGTGCCGATTTCGGCGAAGCTTTTGCCATGGAATGCGAAGCGCTCAAGCGGGTACGTCAGGAGATGGGCCTCATCAACGTCCAAATCATGGTGCCCTTTGTGCGCACCCTGGAGCAGGCGCGCAAAGTCACTGAGCTACTGGCGCGCCAAGGCTTGGAGCGCGGCAAGGACGGATTGCAGCTGGTGATGATGTGCGAAATCCCCAGCAATGCGATTTTGGCCACCGAGTTCTTGCAGTATTTCGATGGCTTTTCGATCGGCTCTAACGACCTGACACAGCTGACGCTAGGCTTGGACCGGGACTCCGGCATGGAGCTATTAGCAGCGGATTTTGATGAGCGCGACCCTGCGGTGCAAGCCATGATCCGTATGTCGATCAAGGCCTGCCTGGCCCAAGGCAAGTATGTGGGCATATGTGGGCAGGGACCCAGCGACCATCCCGACTTTGCACGTTGGCTGGTCCATGAAGGCATCTCTTCTATTTCCCTCAACCCGGACTCTGTGATTGCCACCTGGCAGGAACTCGCCAAAGAATGAGTAGTGCGCAAGCCACAGTGCGTTGGCCGCTGCACGCGGTCTTACTCAGCCTGTGGTTTGCTGCCTCGTTCGGGGTAGTCTTTTTTGCCCGTGACTTGGATAGGGTGGTAGCCGGTTGGCCGGTGGGTTTTTGGTTTTCCGCGCAAGGCTCGGTACTGGTGTTTATCGGCATCATCGTGTTTTTTGCCTGGCGACAAAACCGGCGCGATTTTTTTTTAGGCGCTCCTGCGCCCCATGCCCCTACCGGTCTGCATCGCCGATTTGTGATCTATTTGTTTGGCGTATTGGCTTGTTTCCTAGGTTTGGGTTTGGCCCAGTATGCGGGCTTGCCTAAGCCCTGGATCGCGGGAATTTTTCTGTCTCTGACATTGGTGCTGTACGCCGCTATCGGCGTCTCTGGACGAACCACCAATGTGGACCAGTATTACGTCGCTGGTCGCGGTATTCCGGCGGTCTATAACGGTATGGCTACTGCGGCCGATTGGATGAGCGCCGCTTCATTCATCAGCTTGTCTGGCGGCCTTTATTTACAAGGTTTTTCCGGGATGGGCGACCAACCCGGCGGCCTGGCCTACGTGTTGGGTTGGACGGGTGGTTTTTGTCTTTTGGCCTTGCTGGTAGCCCCCTATTTGCGCCAATGCAATATTTACACCCTGCCCGATTTTTTTGCCTTGCGCTTTGGCGGCAAGTGGCCCCGTCGGATTGCGGCCCTGGCGGCCATATTGTGTTCGTCGACTTATGTGGTGGCGCAGATTTATGGGGTCGGCCTGATTACCTCGCGCCTGACCGGTTTGCATTTTGAAATCGGAATTTTGTTGGGTCTGGGCGGCGTGCTGGTGTGTTCCTTTTTAGGCGGTATGCGTGCGGTGACCTGGACGCAGGCAACGCAGTATGTTTTGTTGATTTTGGCTTTTTTGTTGCCTGTCAGCTGGCTTTCCTACCAACAAACCGGCAATCCCGTGGCTGCATTCGCCTACGGGCAGCAATTGGCCAAAATCACGGCGCTGGAGGAGCAAATACTCGCTTCGCCGGCCGAGGCAGAGGTCATTGCCCTGTACCTAGATCGCGCGCAGAATTTGCGCGCCAAGATGCAAGATGTCGATGCCACGCTGAAGGCCGAGCGCTTGGCGCTGCGCAAGAAAATCCAAGCCTTGGGCGATGCGCCAGCCCAGCAAGCTGCTGTGGGCCGACTGCGCAAAGAACTTGCCGCTTTGCCCAAAGATGCAGCTACCGCCCGCGCCCAATGGACTCGCCAGATCAACGACTACCTGGAGCGTGCCCACGCTTTATCGGGCCTCAATCCCCATACCCGTGCCTTCGCGGGCGACCCGGAGGGTAGCGAGCAGGAAGTTGCGCTTTTCAATAACTCCAGAGCCAATTTCTTGGCATTGATGTTTTGCCTGATGGTGGGGACGGCTGGACTGCCGCACTTGCTTACCCGTTTTTTTACCACTCCATCGGTGAGCGAAGCGCGTACCTCGGTGGCCTGGTCATTGGTTTTTATTGCACTGCTTTATTTGTGCGCCCCCGCCTTGGCAGTTTTAGTCAAATACGAGGTAATGGCCCATTTGGTGGGTCAACCTATCGATGCACTGCCCGCTTGGATGGCGCAGTGGTCTAGAGACCCCAGTCTTTTGGCATTTTCCGATGTAAACGGCGACGGTCTGTTGCAATTTGCCGAGTTGCATGTGGGGGCTGACTTGATCATGTTGGCAAGCCCAGAAATTGGCGGTTTGCCCTATGTGTTTTCCGTCCTGGTCGCTGCCGGTGGCTTGGCAGCGGCTTTATCAACCGCTGACGGGCTGTTACTCACCATCGGCAATGCGCTGGCGCATGACTTGGTATTTGAAGGTGAGAACGATCCGGTCAAAGCCATGCGCACCGTGATGTGGTCCAAGTTTGCACTTTTGGTGGTCGCATTGATTGCCGCCTATGCCGCTGCGCAGCGCCCAGCGGGCATTTTGTATTTGGTCGCGGCATCGTTTTCGCTTGCCGGTGCCGGGCTGGTGCCGGCGATGGTGCTGGGCATTTTTTGGCGTGGCACCACCCGCGCCGGCGTTGTCGCAGGCATGTTGACCGGACTGGGCGTCACTT
>CANNEW010000081.1 GCA_947503685.1 Comamonadaceae bacterium
TTACTTCAATTTGGTTTCTTTGTAGTCCACATGCTTGCGTGCTTTGGGATCAAATTTCTTGATCAGCATTTTCTCGGGCATGGTTTTCTTATTTTTGCTGGTCGTATAGAAGTGACCGGTGCCCGCTGTGGATTCGAGCTTGATTTTTTCGCGTCCGCCTTTGCTTGCCATGGTGCTACTCCTTATGCCTGGCCGCGTGCGCGCAGGTCTGCGAGCACGGCGTCAATGCCGTTTTTGTCGATCAGGCGCAAGCCGGCGTTTGAAATACGCAGACGCACCCAGCGGTTTTCAGATTCAACCCAGAAACGGCGGTACTGCAGATTGGGCAGAAAACGGCGCTTGGTTTTGTTGTTGGCGTGGGAAACATTGTTTCCGACCATAGGGCCTTTGCCCGTGACTTCACATACGCGTGCCATAGGGACACTCCGATACATTTAAACGGCCCGGCTGTGCCTGACAAGTCAGCGCAACCCAACCTCACCTCGCCAAAATCCGGGTGGCGGTAACCCGTTGCTGCCAAGCGACCTGCCCGTGGGGCAGCGTTAGCAGCAAAGCCCACGATTATAGCTAGGTAGAAAATCAGCCGCCTGGTCTCTGGTGCAGGCGACCGATTCGCAGCTGCCGCAAGGCTGCCCCGCGGGGCTACGCTACCTACAATGCAGCCATGTTTGTTCACCTGCGCCTACACACCGAATTTTCCGTCGTGGACGGCACTACCCGGGTCGATGAGGTGGCGCAATTGGCCGCTGCTGACGGTCAGCCGGCGCTGGCTATCGCAGACTTCAATAATCTCTTTGCCACCGTCAAGTTTTATCGGGCCTGCCGCGGTGAGGGTGTCAAGCCGCTGATCGGTGCCGAGGTACTGGTAGAGGGCTTTGCGGCCGATGCGTCCTTGAGCTCGCGCATGGTGCTGCTGGTGCAAAACGCCCAAGGCTATTTGAATCTCTCCGAATTGCTGGCGCGCGGCCACACACAAAACACCGCTAAAGCACAAGTGCTGCTGCGCAAAGCGTGGTTGCAGGAACTCAACGCAGGTTTGATCTGTCTGTGCGGCGCTCAGGCCGGCCCGGTGGGCCAGGCGCTGATGCAAGGCGACCCAGCGCGCGCCCATGACTGGGCTTTGCAACTGTCCAGCCTGTTTCCACATCGTTTTTACTTGGAGCTACAGCGTGCCGGCCGCCCTGAGGACGAGGCCCATGTGCTGGCCGCCGTGCAACTGGCCGCGCGCATGCATTTGCCGCTGGTGGCCACGCACCCGGTGCAGTTTGCCCATGCCGACGACTTTGAAGCGCACGAGGCCCGTGTCTGTATTTCCGATGGCGAGTTGCTCAGCAACCCTCGCCGGGTCCGCCGCTTTACGCGCGAGCAGTATTTCAAGTCCAGCGCTCAAATGCAGGCGTTGTTCGCCGACATACCCTCAGCGCTGGCCAATACGCTGGAAATCGCCAAGCGCTGCAACTTAAGTCTGGTGCTGGGCAAGCCGCAATTGCCCGATTTCCCCACGCCCCTGGTGGGCGGCGTACGCATGAGCCCAGAGGAATACTTCCGCCATGCCTCGCAGGCCGGTTTGCACGAACGCATGGAGCATCTGTATCCGGATGAGACTCAGCGCGCCAGCGAGATGTCGCGCTACCAAGAGCGCCTGGAGTTTGAGCTGCAAACCATCATCACCATGGGCTTTCCGGGCTATTTTTTGATTGTGGGCGACTTTATCAATTGGGCGAAAAACAATGGCTGCCCGGTGGGGCCAGGGCGCGGTTCGGGCGCCGGTTCGCTGGTGGCGTATTCGCTCAAAATTACCGACCTGGACCCGCTGCGCTACAACCTGCTGTTCGAGCGCTTCCTCAATCCTGAGCGGGTTTCCATGCCCGACTTTGACATTGACTTTTGCCAGACCAATCGCGACCGGGTGATTGATTACGTGAAAGACAAATACGGCAAGGCTGCGGTCAGCCAAATCGTGACCTTTGGCACCATGGCCGCGCGCGCCGCCATTCGCGATGTGGGGCGCGTGCTGGACCTGGGCTATAACTTTTGCGATGGCATCAGCAAACTCATTCCAAACAAGCCCGGCACCTTGGTCACACTGCAGTTGCCACCGCCTGCGGCTGATCGCAAAAAAGACGACAAAACCGTGTACGCCAGCGAAGCCGAGCCCCTGCTCGCGCAACGCGAAGCGCAGGAAGAAGACGTCAAGACATTATTGGAACTGGCGCGCAAGCTTGAAGGCTTGACGCGCAACGTCGGCATGCACGCCGGCGGCGTGCTGATCGCACCGGGCAAGCTCACCGATTTTTGCCCGCTTTACCAGCAGCCGGGCAGCGAATCGGCGGTCAGCCAGTTTGACAAAGACGATGTCGAGGCCATTGGCCTGGTGAAGTTTGACTTTTTGGGCCTGGCCACGCTCACGATTTTGGAGATTGCGCGCGACCTCATCCGGGCCCGGCACCGGGGCCAGGAGCACTTCAATTACGAAGACTTGCCACTGGATGACGAGGCGGTGTACCGTCTGTTTTCCGCCGGGCAGACCGAAGCGGTGTTCCAGTTTGAAAGCCGCGGCATGCAGGGCATGCTCCGCGACGCCAAGCCCACGCGCCTGGAAGACCTGATTGCGCTCAACGCCCTGTACCGCCCCGGCCCGATGGACTTGATACCCAGCTTTGTGGCGCGCAAGCATGGGCGCGAGGAAGTCGAGTACCCGCATCCGCTGGTGGCAGAGTTGCTGTCCGAGACCTACGGCATCATGGTCTATCAGGAGCAGGTGATGCAGACCGCGCAGATTCTGGGTGGCTACTCGCTGGGCGGCGCCGATATGTTGCGCCGGGCCATGGGCAAGAAAAAGGCCGAGGAAATGGCTGAGCACCGCGCCATCTTTCGCACCGGTGCTGCAAAGAACCAAATCAGCGAGGAAAAAGCAGACGAAATTTTTGACTTGATGGAGCGCTTTGCCGGCTACGGCTTTAACAAGTCGCACGCCGCCGCTTACTCGCTGCTGGCCTACCACACGGCCTGGATCAAGGTGCATTACACGGCCGAGTTTTTCTGCGCCAATATGACGGTGGAGATGGACAGCACCGACAAGCTCAAACTCTTGTTTGAAGACGCCGAGCGCCTGGGCATCCAGTTTGAGCCGCCCAATATCAACCGTGGCGTACACCGCTTCGAACCCATCTCCAGCCGCGAAATCCGCTATGGGCTGGGCGCTATCAAAGGCACGGGTCAGCAGGCTATTGAGGCGATCGTGGCAGGGCGCGAGGGGCGCGGTCCTACGGCAGAGCCCGGGCCATTTACCAGTCTGTTTGATTTTTGCCGCCGTGTCGAGCGCAGTCGTATCAACAAGCGCTGTATCGAGGCGCTGATCAAAGCCGGTGCTTTTGACACCTTGGAACTCAACCGCGCCTGCCTGCTGGCCTCGGTGGACCGGGCCTTTGAATTTGCAGCGGCCGCCAGCGCCAATGTGCACCAGGCCGGACTGTTTGACATGGGTGATGGCGATGCCCATGGTTCCAGCACCGAAGAGCCCGAATTGGTGGCGGCCCTGCCCTGGGGGGTGAAAGAGCGGCTCACCCAGGAAAAAGCTGCCATCGGCTTTTATTTATCCGGCCACTTGTTTGACGAGGTGGCGCAGGAAGTGCGTCGTTTTGCCAAGCGCCCGATTGAGGAGTTGCTGGAAACCCGCGAGCCGCAGTTGCTGGCGGGCATCGTCACCGATATGCGCATCATCAATGGCCAGCGCGGCAAACTCGCGCTGTTCAAACTAGACGACAAATCCGGCGCCATCGAGGCGCGTGCCGATGAAGCATTGATCAACGCGCACAAGCACTGGTTCAAGGAAGACGCGCTGGTCATCGCCATGGGCAAAGTGCAGGCCGATCGCTTCTCCGGCGGCATGCAATTGACGATTACCCAGATGTGGGACCTGGAGCAGGCGCGTTGCCGTTTCGGGCGCTATCTGCGCGTGGAAGTGAAGGCCGATGGGCGCCCGCCCGATGTGGCCCAGTTACTGCGCGAATTTCCTGCCAAGCGCGAAATGAGCGAGCAGGGCGAATTGGTGCGCGGCTTGGCGGTGCGTTTTGTTCTGGAATGCCCGCCAGACAGCGGTCCGCAGGACCTGACTGGCGAAGGCGCCAGCGCCGAGCTACAACTGGGCGATGCTGCCCGCTTTTACCCTAGCGATGCCGCACTGGCCCGCTGGCGCGCCCATGCCGACCAGGGGCGGGCGGTCGTGGCCTACGAGTAAGGGCAGCGCGCCCTGGCTTGAGGCGGCATCAGTCGCGCGGGCGCAGGCTGATCGTCATGGGGGAGGGCACACGCCCGTTCTCGTCAAAGGGTAGTTTTTCGGTTTTCAAAATCGCATTAAGCGCCGCATCGTCCCAGTAGGCGTCGCCGCTGCGTTTGCGAATTTTGGCGCTCATGATTTTCCCGCTGGCATCGGTATAGACATCGTATTCCGCGGTCAGACTGGCACTCAATTCCTTGATGGATGCAATATTGGGCCGGATCGCAGCCACCACCTTGGCGCCGTAGCTTGCGCTGGGGCCGGCGTTTTGCGCGGCGGTTCCAGTTGAACTTGCATTTCCACTACCGGCGGCCGCACCGGCGAGTTTGAGGGCGCGTTCACGCGCGTCCTTGCGCAGATTCTCGCTTTGCGCCTGCTCTTCGCGCAGACGATCGGCTTCCTGCTGCTTGGCGATTTCCTGGTCTTTCAGGCGCTTTTTTTCGGCGGCTTGGGCCGCTTCAATTTCTTTGAGGCGCTTGACATCTTGCGCCTTGGCGGCGTCAAGCTCCTTACGCCGCTTGGACTCCTCAGCTTTCAGTGCTTCATCTTTGCGCTGCTCCAGTTCGCGCTTTTCAGTCTGGCGGCGCTCTTCTTGTTTCTTTTTTTCTTGCACCAATTTTTCGCGTTCATCTTGCTTTTTTTGCTGCGCTTTGCGCTCGGCGGTGGCAATGTCTGCGTCCAGCTTGGGGCTGGTTGGTGGCGCGGTGCGTGCGGGTTCGGGTGCCGGGACAGGCGGCGCGACGATGCTTTCCACTTCCGGCGCCGGCGGTTCAGGCGCCGGTGTGGGCGGAGCGGCTTCTATCGGCAAGGGTGCCCACAGTTCGGCACTGAAGGTAGCCATTGGCGTTTCCCCCTTCCAGTGCACAGCATACGTCAGGGCTAGCACCAGCAAGCCATGCGCAATCAGCGCGAGCACCAAGGCCCGGCCCGAACCCGGGGCAGGGGGTGGTAAAAAATCGCTGTGTGCCTGGGCCGTGGCCATGCTGTTCAGGGTGCCAGTTGCACCGACAAGCCGATGCGCGCAATGCCTGCACGCTGCAAGGTATCCATGACCTTGACCACCCGCTCATACTGCACGCTTTTGTCAGCGCTGATGACCACAGCGCTCGTATTGGGCGGATGGGCTGCTTGGGCTTTGCGCACCGCACCGGCCAGGTTCTCTAGGGTGACCGCACTGGCAGCACCCTGGCCTTTGATTTCTAGGGCGTTGTCTTTACCCACGATGATCTGAATAACGACATCAGGCTGCTTGGCGGCACTGCCCACGCTGGGCAGGTCCACCACGCTGGGTGAAATCAGGGGCGCAGTCACCATAAAGATGATCAATAGCACCAGCATCACATCAATAAAGGGCACCATATTGGGTTCGCTGATGGTGCGTCTGCCGCGACCCCGGGAACTGACTGCGGGCATGGGCTACTCCTGTCCTGCGTGCAATGGCAGCATCATGGGTTTAACGCGGCGCGCTGGTAGTGGCCTGTGCGCTGACATTGCGCTGCAGGATGTTGGAAAACTCTTCGATAAAAGTTTCTTGGCTGATGGCAATGCGCTCCAGGTCCCGCGCAAAACGGTTGTAGGCAACGACCGCCGGAATAGCGGCAAACAGCCCAATGGCGGTGGCCACCAGCGCCTCGGCAATACCCGGCGCCACGGTCGCCAGCGTCACTTGCTGTAAAGCCGCCAGACCAGTAAAGGCGTGCATGATGCCCCATACCGTGCCGAACAGGCCCACATAAGGCGATACCGAACCCACCGAGGCCAGGAAAGACAAATTGCTTTCCACTTCATCCATCTCGCGCTGGAAACTGGCGCGCATGGCACGGCGGGCGCCGTCCATCAAAGTGGCGACGTCATTCACACGGCGTTCGCGTAATTTTTGAAATTCGCGCATGCCGCTGGCAAAGATGCGTTCCATAGG
The DNA here is from genome assembly GCA_947503685.1 of Comamonadaceae bacterium. GTDB lineage: Bacteria > Pseudomonadota > Gammaproteobacteria > Burkholderiales > Burkholderiaceae_C > Allorhodoferax. The sequence goes on from CANNEW010000081.1 coordinate 6,198, forward strand.
GCCGGAGTTGACACCTTTGCTCGCCGCCGTGGTGTAGAGCTCGTTGAGGCTGGAGCCGGACCAAAATTCGCGCTCAAACACTTCGTTGAGTGATTTGACGCGCTGCAGTGCAAATATTTTGCGGAAGATGGCCGACCAACTGGCAATGGAGACCAGCATCAATAAGAGCATCACCAACTGCACCACCAAGCTGGCGTGCAACACGAGTTGAAAAATATCGAGGTCCTGATTCATGGAGAGGCCTTGTAGGTGAAAAACGCCTGCTGCGAAGCGCGTATTATCCGGCCAGCATGGCCCGCAGCCGATCAATAGCGGTATGCAATTGTTCCATGGAACTGGCGGTGGAAAAACGCACAAATTGCGCGCCGTGGGCAGGGCCGAAATCGCGCCCCGGCGTGATGGCGACATGGGCGCGCTCCATCACGGCAAAGGAAAAATCCCAGCTGTCTTTGATCCCTAAGTGCGCGCAGGCATCGGTGCAATCGGCCCAGGCGTAAAAAGCGCCGTCAGGCATCACCGGCACGCTCAGCCCCAGCGCATTGAGCGCCGGTACAAAGTAATCGCGCCGCTGTGCAAAAGCCTGACGGCGGCTTTCGTACAGCGCGATGCTCTCCTCTTCAAAACAGGCCAACGCAGCGTGCTGGGCAATCGCACTGGGGCAGATAAACAGGTTTTGCGCCAGCCGCTCTATCACCGGCACCAGCACCGGAGGCAGCACCATCCAGCCCAGGCGCCAGCCGGTCATATTGAAGTATTTGCTAAAGCTGTTGATGCTGATGACCGATTCGTCCAAAGCCAGTGCGCTGACCCCAAAATGTGCGTCATAGCTCAGCGGCAGGTAAATTTCATCGACCAGGGTGATGCCGCCGCGCGATTGCACCAGTTGGTGTATGCGCGCCATCTCAGCCGGGTCGATAGAGCTGCCGGTGGGATTGGAGGGCGAGGCCAGCAAGACGCCGCGTGTTTTCGGGCCCCAGGCTGCTTTGACTTGCTCAGCACTCAGTTGAAAGCGTTGCGCAGCAGTAGTCGGCAACAAGATGGCACGCGCATCGGCTGCGCTGACGAAATGCCGGTTGCAGGGGTAGCTGGGGTCGGGCATCAGCACTTCGTCCCCGGCATCAAGCAGCGCTAGGCAGGCCATTTGCAAGGCTGCCGATGCGCCGGCCGTTACGACGATGCGGCTTGCCGCAATATTCAAGCCGAAGCGCTGGAGGTACCAGTGGCTGATGCGCTCACGCAGCGCGGGCAATCCGGTGGCTTGGGTGTACTGGCTCAGGCCGGCGCTGATAGCGCGCTGCGCAGCCTCTTGCACCAAAGGTGGCGCGGTGAAGTCGGGCTCGCCGATGTTGAGAAACACCATAGGTCGCGCGCTGCCTTGCACCTGCTGCGCCAGCGCGGAGGCGGCCTTGGCCACTTCCATCACATAAAAAGGTTCAATGGCCTGGGCGCGGCGGGAAATTTGCATGGAAGGGGGAGGGCTCAGGCACTGTGGCGCGCTGCCCGGTCAGCCTGTACTTCGAGGGCGCGCAATTCGGGCGCCAGGCCATTGAGCACCGCATTGACGTATTTATGGCCGTCCGTACCGCCAAATTCCTTGGCCAACTCCACGCATTCATTGAGCACCACGCGCCAGGGTACATCCGGGCAATGCTGCATTTCATAGACGCCTATCCAGAGCACCACGCGCTCGATCGGCGAGATCTCGCTCAGCGGCCTATCCAAGCGGGTGCTAATCAGTTCGTCCGCCTGGGCTGCTTGCGCGATGCAACCATGCAGCAAGGCGTCGAAATGCAGCGCATCGGCTTTAGAAAAGCCCGACAGGTCGCGGGTGAATACATCAATATCAGCGGGCTGATTTTTACCCACCAGGCTTTGGTACAGGCCTTGCACGGCAAACTCGCGTGCCCGGCTGCGCTTGTTTTTGGTGGCGGTTTTACGCACGCCAGTGCTGCTTAGCTTGTGCTGCGCGTCCTGCTCTGGCCCCGGGGTATGGGTATCGGCCATCAGATTTTTTCCAACAAATTGGCCATTTCAATGGCTACGCGTGCCGCGTCGCTGCCTTTGACCGATTGGCGCGCAATGGCTTGGCTCAGGTTTTCGGTAGTGAGTATGGCGTTGGCAATCGGAATTTGAAAATCCAGTGCAATGCGCGTCACCCCGGCGCTCGATTCATTGGCCACCAACTCAAAGTGGTAGGTCTCACCGCGGATGATGCAGCCGATGGCGATCAAAGCATCAAACCTGGATGTTTCGGCAAGGGCTTGTAAAGCGACCGGTACCTCTAGGGCACCAGGGACGCTGACCTGGTGTATGTCGCGCTCTGCGACGCCCAGCGCCAGCAACTCCTGCCTGCAGGCGCTGCTCAGTGCATTCGTCACTTCATGGTTAAAGCGCGCTTGCACGATGCCGATGCGCAGGCCTTTGCCCTGCAAACGTTGGTCTTCGTTGTCAATATTGCCTTTGTCAGCACCAAACATGGGTTTCTTTCCGGTTCAAAAAAATCAGGGGGCGGGGGCGGGGGCGTTTAAGTAGCCCACGGTTTCCAGGCCATAGCCGGCCATGCTGGGCATGCGACGCGGGCTGCCCATGAGGCGCATTTTTTGCACGCCACATAAGCGCAGTATCTGGGCGCCGATGCCGTAGGTACGCAAGTCCATGCGGCCCCGCTCGGGCGCTTGGGCGGGGCGCGCAGTGCCTTCAAACTGGGCCAGCAACTGCTCGCCGGTTTCCCCGCAATTGAGCAGCACCAGCACCCCCTTACCCTCACGCGCCAAAAACGCCAGGCTGGCGTCCACACTCCAGGAATGCAAGGTGCGTCCTGCCTCCAGCGCATCGAGTACTGACAGCGGCTCATGCACACGCACCGCCACGGCTTCGGAAGCATCCCATTGGCCTTGCACCAGCGCCAAATGCACGCCTTGCCCGGTGGAGTCTTGAAAGGCATGCGCCTCAAAACTGCCAAAGGCAGTCTGTAGTGGCCGGCTGGCCTTGCGCTGGACCAGCGACTCCACGCGGCTGCGGTGGGCGATGAGGTCGGCAATGGTGCCGATTTTTATGTCATGCTCGGCGGCAAACAACTGCAAGTCTGGCAGGCGCGCCATGGTGCCGTCGTCCTTCATGATTTCGCAAATCACCGATGCCGGTGTGCAGCCGGCCATGGCGGCCAAATCGCAACCGGCTTCGGTATGGCCGGCGCGCATTAGCACGCCGCCATCGACTGCTTGCAGCGGAAAAATATGGCCTGGCTGCACCAGGTCTTGCGGCATGGCATTTTTGGCCACCGCAGCGCGTACCGTGCAGGCGCGGTCGGCGGCGGATATGCCGGTGCTCACGCCTTCTGCGGCTTCAATCGAAACGGTAAACGCAGTGGCGTGTTTGGTGCCATTGCGCACCGCC